>JAGOVS010000010.1:0-25820 GCA_018060625.1 Bacteriovorax sp.
TTAGTCTTTTATTCGTAATTTTTTAATGGGGAAAGAAAATGTCTAATTTAACAATTGTCCTTCTTTTATTGATTCCACTTTTTTTCATTCTTGGACCTTTTGTGACTGTTTCTCAGGGAACCGTGGCAGTCATCACAATGTTTGGTAAGTATCGCCGTATTATGCTTCCGGGACTAAACTTTCGTATTCCTTTGCTAGAAATAGTTTCTCGAAGAATTTCTATTCAAAACCAATCGGTGGAGATGAATTTTCAGGCCATCACACTTGATCAGGCCAATGTTCATTTTAAAGCGATGCTCCTTTATTCAGTTTTAAACCACGAAGAAGAAACAATTAAAAATGTGGCCTTTAAATTTATTGACCAAAGTAGTTTGATGACTGCTCTCGTTCGAACCGTCGAAGGGTGTGCTAGAAGTTTTGTGGCCACAAAAAAACAAGCAGAAATTCTTCTTTTGCGTCGGGATATTGTGGAGGCCGTAAAAAAACAACTTGACCAAAATTTGGAATCTTGGGGATACCATCTAATCGATCTCCAAATGAATGACGTCAGTTTTGACGCTGAAATTATTCAATCGATGGCCAGAGTCGTGGCCTCAAGTAATCTTCGTGCCGCCGCTGAAAATGAAGGACAGGCATTACTCATCACAAAAACCAAACAAGCAGAGGCCGAAGGGCGTGCCATTCAAATTGCAGCAGAAGCAGAAAAACAAGCGGCCCAATTGCGCGGACAAGGGGTGGCCTTGTTTAGAGAAGAAGTGGCCAAGGGAATGCGGCTTGCTGCTGATGAGATGAAAGAGTCGGGAATGGACTCATCTGTTATGCTTTTTTCTATGTGGACCGATGCGATTAAGCATTTTGCAGAAAATAGCAATGGTAATACGATCTTTTTGGATGGCTCAGTCGACGGAATGGAAAAAACGATGAAGCAATTGATGAGTTTGCAAAAAAGCCAATAAGGGTATCTAGTCTAAGGGCCACACATTTTTTGGCCCTTAGACTAGATAATTTTTTTAGTTCGTGCTTTTTATTGTTTTTACTCGACCAGCATAACCAGATACTTGAACACTTACTTCTTTATATAACCCAAAGAGAACAGATTTGGTCTTTAAGATGTATTGTGGAGCTATGATAAGTTCTGCTTTTGCAGCAGTAACAGCATTAGATACGGCCGCAGATTTAACTTCTTCGGCCACACCTGGGCCAAAAAATGAAAATCCACTTCCTGAACCTTCTGTACCGTACACAACTCCGTCAGCATACTGATTTGGACCAGAGAGGGTGATAAAAGAAAATAATTTAGTTGCTGAAGCGGCACCTTGAATTTTCTTACTCATGTCGACTTCTACATCGGCATTCAGATTAGATTTTAATTGAATGTCTAAAGCGCCAGAGCTTTGATTTTTATTAAAGGTCGTCGAGCAAGACGAAAGGACTGAAGCAAGAAAAAGTAACGTAAAAATTTTTTTATTCATATAAACACCTCTTTGATAATATTTAAACATGAAAAGAAATTTCTCAAAAGGTTATTTTGCTTTTTTTTTGGCCGTTAAAGAGACAGAGCATTTAAGTCGGCCTACGCTAAGAAGAAGCGAGCGTTTTCTGTATTGGCAATCCCTGGCTTGATGGAGAGATGAGTGCCTTTTAATTTTCCTGCTTGGTGGGCCTCTTCATTATGCTTTCCCTGGGATAAACTGGAATGCCCAATTCTAGGGTAAACAATTCTCAGATTTTTGTGAATATTTTTATTGATCACGATGAGATCAGGCCCAGAGGCAAGGGTGGATTTTTGTTTTTCAATTTTTTCAACATACCCTCTGGCCACTCCAGAAAAAAAAGAATGTTTGCTGGATTTTCCTTTGAAGGCAGGATTTTCCTTTTGGGTTTTCTTCCAGAGAAGATCGAGTTCATGGTTTAAAAAGTGTGCGACATAATCAGCAAGCTCAACCGAGGTTTTATCCCCAATGACCTCCAGATAGAAGAGACCTCGCCCATGATTGAAGACGGGTGAGACAAAAAAAGTTTTCAAGATCTCATAGATGGCCACATGTTTGGCGCTCTTTCGAGGGGCCTCTAGGACACGGGCCACATAAACGATGTCCTCTGTTTCGTTATGCCCCTTTTTACTTAGATCAAGGTTGTGTTCTAAGAGAAGTTGATTGGCCTTAAGTGTAGCAAGTTCACTTTCGTGGATATTATCGGAAGAAGCGAGAGCTAAAAGTTTTTTCAAGCGTTCAAGGAGTTTTTGAGTGTTTTCGTTTTGCTCAACGATTTTTGCATTTTCAAGTTCAATATTCGCTTGGGCCAAAGACACATCACTTCCCCATCCAAAGAGGCGACAGACATTGTGAAATTCTTCTCCATGCATAACTTCAGGGCCGTGGAGTAGATAGCACATGAAATGGGCGAGTTCATGCCGGAGAATATTTTTGAGGACTTCCTCATGGGCCTGATACATAAGTCTCTTGGAGAGGCCCAACTCATAAGTACGAGAGTCAAAATAACCAAGTCGCGAGTTATCTTCGAAAACGAGGATATTAAGTGGGTAGAGAATGCCTTTATAGTAAATGCGACTTCTCTCCATTTTGAGATTCATTTCATTATTAACAATCTCGCGTGCAAGGTTGCGCACGCGAGAAAGAAAAATAGAAATGGTTTCAGAATGGAGAAACATACTTTTGAACTCTTAGTTTCTGGAGCTAATAGCACCTTTAAACCACTCGCGATTCATGCGAGCAATGTTCTCAATTTTAATGCCTTTTGGACATTGAGCTTCACATTCTGCTTCGTTCGTACAGTTTCCAAAGCCAAGCTCATCCATCTTGTTAACCATGGCCTGAGTGCGGGCCTCTGATTCAACTTCCCCTTGAGGAAGCAGAGCAAGTTGAGAAATTTTAGCGGAAACAAAAAGCATGGCAGAAGCATTTTTACAGCTGGCCACGCAGGCCCCACAACCAATACAAGCTGCGGCATCCATGGCAAGCTCAGCATTTTCTTGTCCAATGAGAATAGAGTTCGCGTCTTGAGGGTTTCCCGTATTGACGTTAACAAATCCTCCCGCGGCCATGATGTCATCAAGGGCGGTGCGATCAACCATAAGGTCTTTAAGAACCGGAAAAGCTTTTGCTCTCCATGGTTCAACCACGATGGTGTCGCCATTTTTGAATTTTCTCATATGCAGCTGACAGGTTGTCGTTTCTGCTTCTGGACCATGTGCCTGGCCATTGATCATCATTGAACACATTCCACAAATTCCTTCGCGGCAATCGTGATCAAAGGCGATGGAGTCACCTTTTTCTTTAACCAGTTTAGTATTAAGCGTGTCCATCATTTCTAGAAAGGACATATCAGGAGAGACGCCGTCTAATTTATAGTCGACCATCGATCCTTTATCTTTGGCATTCTTTTGTCTCCAAACTTTTAAATGAAGAGACATTGTATCTGTACTATTTCCACCCATATAAATGACTCCTTACTTATAACTTCTTTGTGTTAATTTTACGTTTTCAAAAGAGAGCTCTTCGATATGACGAAGTGGTTTATTCTCGGTTCCAAGGAATTCCCAAGCGGCGACGTGACAGAAATTTTCGTCATCGCGTTTTGCTTCACCTTCTTCGGTTTGAGACTCTTCTCTAAAATGCCCACCACAAGACTCTTTTCTCTCAAGAGCATCGAGGGCCATCAGCTCACCAAGTTCTAAGAAGTCTGCCACACGTCCTGCTTTTTCCAGTTCTGTGTTGACGTCAACATTTGTTCCTGTGACTTTTACATTTTTCCAGAAGTCAGCACGAATGGCCTGAATTTTAGTGATGGCCTCTTTTAGACCAGCTTCATGACGTCCCATCCCCACATTGTTCCACATAACAAGACCTAATTCTTTATGGAATTCATCAACCGTTTTAGATCCATTGATTGCTAAAAGTTTATTGAATTTATCTTTTGATTCACTTAAAGATTTTTCAAATTCTGGATGATTGGTTTCAACTTTAGCAAATTTTTCAGTCGCAAAATAATTACCAAGTGTATACGGAATGACAAAATAGCCGTCTGCTAAACCTTGCATAAGTGCTGATGCTCCTAAGCGGTTAGCACCGTGATCAGAGAAGTTGGCTTCTCCTAAGACAAAGAGACCTGGAATATTACTCATTAAATTGTAATCGACCCAAAGTCCTCCCATGGTGTAGTGAATGGCCGGATAGATCATCATTGGAGTTTCGTACGGATTTTGATCGGTGATACGTTGATACATATCAAAAAGGTTTCCGTATTTTGCTTTTATTTTTTCTTTCCCTTCCCGTTTAATGGCCGCAGCGAAATCGAGATAAACGGCTTTACCTGTTGCCGATACACCAAAACCGGCATCACACTGATTTTTTGCGTTTCGAGAAGCAACATCGCGCGGAACTAAGTTACCAAACGAAGGATAAATTCTTTCTAAGTAATAATCGCGGTCTTCTTCTGGAATTTGAGCTGCTGGACGTTTGTCACCTTTTGTTTTAGGAACCCACACGCGTCCATCATTTCTTAGAGACTCAGACATCAACGTTAATTTTGATTGGTGATCTCCTGAAACTGGAATACAAGTAGGGTGAATTTGGGTGTAGCAAGGATTAGCGAAATAAGCGCCTTTTTTATAGGCCCTGAAAGCCGCTGAAGCATTTGAAGCTTTCGCATTTGTCGATAAATAATAAACGTTACCGTATCCACCAGTTGCTAAAATAACTGCGTCTGCAACATATTTTTCAAATTCTCCAGTCACAACGTTTCTGACGATGACTCCGCGAGCTTTTCCTTCAACCATGACGAGTTCAACCATTTCACGACGAGTGTATGATTTAATTTTTCCGTTATGCACTTCTTTCATCATGGCCGAGTAGGCACCTAATAAGAGTTGCTGCCCCGTTTGTCCTCGAGCATAGAAAGTTCGGCTTACTTGAGCTCCACCAAATGACCTATTTGAAAGAGTTCCACCGTATTCACGGGCAAAAGGAACACCTTGGGCCACGCATTGATCGATGATACTGTTTGCCACTTCAGCTAGTCGGTAAACGTTTGATTCGCGAGCGCGGTAATCACCCCCTTTGACTGTATCGTAAAAGAGGCGGTAAACAGAGTCTCCATCGTTGGGATAATTTTTAGCGGCATTGATTCCGCCTTGAGCAGCGATCGAGTGAGCGCGTCTTGGAGAGTCTTGAATGCAAAAAGTTGTTACGTTGTATCCTAATTCAGCTAGGCTTGCTGCTGCTGAAGCTCCGGCCAACCCAGTACCTACGACGATAACGGAGTATTTTCTTTTATTGGCTGCGTTCACAATTTTCATGTTGAATTTGTGGGTCTTCCATCTTTCTTGAACAGGACCTGTCGGAACTTTACCATCGAGTTTTTTAATGTTTTGAGTTGTCATAATTAATGTCCTCCTTGGAAGTAGCAAAATAGAGGGAAGATCGAGAACCCAATGGCCACAAAAAGGCCAAAAGCTTTTGAGGCACATTGAATTTTAGGCATATATTTTGGGTGATTAAGACCTAGAGATTGAAAGGCGGACCAGAAGCCGTGACTAGTGTGAATTCCAAGAGCGACGACGGCCACAAGATAACCAAACACATGAATGGGGTCTGCAAAATACTCAACGGTTGTCTTGTAAATATCGCGCATTTCAACGCCTCCAACGGTCGTGGTGTAGTGAGTTCCATACTTGAGACCCAGGATATGGATAACAAGAAAGACAAGAGCAATGAGACCTGTTAGTGGCATAGTGCTTGACGCAAAGGTTCCCCCACGCCCGGATTTTTTGTAAGTGTGGTAAGGGATTGGACGGGCCTTTTTGTTTTCAATAATCAATCTCACCGCCATAAAAATATGCGAGAGAAAAATCAACAGAAGCACAGCTTCCGCACCATAGATAAGGGGATTGGAAGTCAGCGTGTGTGAGTATTTGTTAAACACATCTGAACTGACCAACAAAGTCAAGTTACCCAGTAAGTGGGCAACCAAAAAACCGCAGAGAAGAAGACCAGTCACACCCATGATCTGTTTTTTTCCGATCGAGGTGGACGTGGAACACTTGCATTTTGAACTCATAGGAAGATGCTCCTTTTAATAATTAATAGGTATCGATTTAACAAGATGACAATAAGTTCTAAAATACTAGCGCATTCAAGATGATTGGTTAAGTAGAAATTCATGTGACACGCCAGATTCTAAATAGGGTAAAAAGAGACTTAAATTGAGGACTGGTAATTTTGGAGCAGTCTATGTCACAATGAGAAGAATTTTTTTAAGGGAATACAAGGAAAAAAATGAAAGATCAGAAGTCAGACTTAGAATTTGTAGGGTGGAGGGAGTCAGTCAGTTTTCCTGATTTTAAACTCCTCGATCTAAAAGCAAAAATTGATACGGGGGCAAAAACGTCGGCCCTTCATGCCGAAGAGATAGAATATGTTATGATTAAAGGAAAAAAATGTGTTCGATTTTTGTTTGAATCAGAAGATGGCAAGAAAAAATATATAAACTCGCCCTTTTTAGAAGAGCGGGAAATAAAAAGTTCTACAGGGCAAAAGACCATTCGTCCTGTAGTAAAAACTAAGATTCGCATGGGTAAGAGTGAATTTGAAATTGAAGTCACTCTCATTAAGCGTGATCTGATGGGTTTTAAAATGCTCATTGGAAGGGAAGCTTTGAATGGAAGATTCCTTATTAACCCAGCGCGCTCGTATTTATTAAAAAAAGCAAAGGGAGTCAGTTAAAATGAAAATTGGCATACTATCGAGAAGTTCGAATATTTATTCAACAAAAAGACTTATAGAGGCAGGGAGAGGGAGAGGTCATGAAATTGAAGTGATTGATACTCTTAAGTGCTATATGGACATCACTTCCACAAAGCCAATGGTTCATTATCAAGATCGTATATTAGATGATTTTGATGCCATTATTCCACGCATTGGGGCTTCAATCACTTTTTATGGAACGGCCGTTATTCGTCAATTTGAAATGATGGGTGTCTCATCTCTCAATGAAAGTGTGGCGATTTCGCGCTCTCGAGATAAATTGCGCTCACTTCAACTTCTTTCTCGGAAGGGAATTGGTTTGCCTATTACGGGTTTTGCTCATTCAACCAAGATGACTCAGGAGTTGATCAAGCTCGTCGGTGGGGCCCCTCTCGTGATTAAACTTTTAGAAGGCACACAAGGAAAAGGAGTGGTCCTCGCTGAAACGGATGGAGCGGCCGAATCTGTTATTGATGCCTTTAGGGAGATGGATGCCAATATCCTTGTGCAAGAATTCATTAAGGAAGCAAGAGGAAGTGATATTCGCTGCTTTGTGATTGGCGATGAAGTGGTGGCCTCAATGATGAGAACCGCCAAAGAAGGGGAGTTTCGATCCAATTTGCATCGTGGGGGATCGGCGCAAGTCGTATCTATTACCAAAGAAGAAAGACAAGCGGCCCTTGATGCCACCAAGGCCCTTGGACTGAATGTCGCCGGGGTGGATCTTTTGAGATCCTCTAGGGGGCCACTCATCATGGAAGTTAATTCTTCACCGGGACTCAATGGGATTGAAACCGCAACGGGAAAAGATGTTGCTGGAATGATTATCGAACATTTAGAAAAAATGGATAAAGATTCCACCGAGACAAAAGGACGAGGCTGAGTTGGGCGCATGAACATAACAGAATTTCCTGCAGAGTATTTTATAAAGATTGAAGGACAAGAGTATCTTCTTGGCAGGCTTTCGATTAATAAAATGAATCATTCGTTTTGGGTTGAAGTAGACATTGTTCAGAAGGAATCGAAAAAGATTTGGGTTCATGTTAGTGATCTTTATGGCATTAGCGAACTAGACGAAGCCGTTGATCGCTCGGTACAAGTGCTTTCGGATTATTTTAAAACGAAATAAAAAAAACAATTGGAAAAAATGAAAAAAGACACTCCCCAAGTTCACGTAGACACCTTGGCCCTCAAAAGAATTTTGATCTTTAATGAAAAAAAAGAAAAAATTCTAGTATCCTCACTTTGGGAAAATCATTCTGTTGTCATGATATTTTTACGGCACTTTGGATGCATTGCTTGCCGGGCCCATGTCGATAAAGTTTGGAAGAAAAGAAGTGAATTTGAAAAAACAGGAGTAAAACTCGTTTTTATCGGTAATGGTTCCCCTGAAATGATTTGTGCATTCAAGGAAGAATTAAAGATTTCAGATGCTCCTATTTATACTGATCCTACTCTTGAAATTTTTGATGCCTGCGGATTGAATAGGGGTCTTCAATATTTGCTGCATCCAAAATCTGCCCTACAGTTGGCAAGACTTTACAAAGATGGTTATGCTCAGGGCAAACAGCAAAAAGAGAATGGTTCCCATACTCAAATGGGAGGAATCGTTGCGATCAAACCTCCTGGAATTGTAACCTATCATTTTGCCTCTGAATTTTTAGGGGAATTTGATGATACCTATTGAGTGAGCGATTAGTGCCTATTAATAGCTTGTCGAATAATAGTTTTAATTTAAAATAGATTAATGAAAAAACTACTTCTACTTTTTATCTCTTTTTTGATTTATTCCATCACGCGTATCTTTCATATGTCTTATCGATATCGCTTTTATAATAACAAAGTGCTCCAACAGTTAAAAAAAGAAAATCAAAATTTTATCTTCGCGATCTGGCATCAAAACCTTTTTGCAGGCATTCTTGCTCAAACAGGACTTCGCCATATTGTTATTGTATCTAGATCAAAAGATGCAGCGCCAGTTGCCTTCACTTGCGAGCGCCTTGGTCACTTAGTCGTGAGGGGGAGCTCTCGCAAAGGGACTGTTGATAAAAATGGACAGGCGGCCAAGGCCGAGATGATTGAATGTTTACTTGCAGGGCACCCTGGCGCAGTGACCGTAGATGGCCCCAAGGGACCCGCATTAAAAGTTAAACCAGGCATCATTGATATGGCCAGAAAAGCAAACGCCGTTTTGGTGCCCTATATGATCGAGCCAAAAAAATATTGGCAATTTAATAGTTGGGATCAGTTTCGCTTACCAAAGCCTTTTTCAAAAATTCTTGTCTGTTACGGTGAACCTTTAAAAGTCGGAGAAAATGATTCTTCTTATGAAGAAGATCTTCATAAATTAGAAGAGGCCCTCAATCTTTTAACTCTTAAAAGTCGCGAGCAAATAGAGCATTGGGATAAATACTCTCATTTAAATTGGTGGCAAGAGAATAGTTAATCGACTATTTTGCCAGGAATGCAGCCGATTGTTCTTTAAATTTTTTTGACTCTCTGACCTCGAGAATCGTTTCCCAGATTTTCTTTGCGGTATCAGCATGAGCGCTGGTGAATTTTTTAGAAAGCATTAAGTAATAGGCCTTATCAACAACTGGAGGAGTTAATTTTATAATTTTACCTTTGTATTCAGGTCTTTCTAAATAGAAATCGACTTCTTCAGTCATGGCCGCAAAGACGCTGACTCTGCCTTTTAATAATTTATTCATATTTAAATCCGTTCTTGTTCCTCCATCATCAACTTTATAACCTGCCTTTTTGTAATCATCTGTAATGGAATAGCCCATCGTTGTTGCAATAACGTCTTTGTCTTTATTAAGTCCTTCAATGTCGAGGCCTTTGATTTTGTATTTTGCGACATCTTCTGCGCGAACAAAAATTGAATAGGATGTTGTATGTAGTCGTTTTGTTTCATCTGCTTTTCCAAGGGCCATAGGATAGTCGCCATTTTCCATTCGTTTTTCTTTAAAACTTGCAGAAAAACATCCATCGACATCTCCTGATTGGATTGTCGAAAGACAGCGCTCCCATGGAACAGGAGTATAGCTGAATTTAACTCCTATTTTCTTGCCAACCATATCTAAAAGTAACAAATCAAGACCCGTTTTATTTTTCATAGAATAAGGATAATAATCTGCATCTTCAAAAAAGAGTTTAATCTCTTGTTCAGCAAAGGCCTTATTGGATAAAATGCTCAGTATTGTAAAAAAAAGAATGTGTTTCATAGGGTGCCTACTTCTGTTATTGTTTTGTGTTACTCTTGAATACAATACTTACAAATCAATTCCACCATCTTATCAAGATCAGGTGGTTTCGCTATCAAATCGATGCCGCCCATTTTTTTTACTTCTTCAGCATTGACTTCAGCATAACCACTAAAGAGAACGATGTGAGGCAGAGATGGGTAGTGCTCCTTTACATATTTTAATAAGGAGACTCCATCGCCTTTTGGCATTCGAACATCTGAAATAATAAAATCAACTTTTGTTTTTTTTAAAAGTTCAATGGCCTCATCACCTCCAGAGGCGGTGACAACTTTAAATCCATCAACTTCCAAGTTTATGGAGACGGCCTCGCGAATTCCCTCTTCATCATCTACGACGAGTACACAAATTTCATGACGCTTGAGCATTTTCTACTCCATGTAATGGCAGAATAATAACGAAGCAAGTATTCTCCATACTTTCGTCTAAACTAAAGCTGCCTTGATGATTTTTTATAATTGAGTGTGATAGACTTAATCCAAGGCCAGTTCCTTTTCCAATTTCTTTCGTTGTAAAAAAAGGCTGGAAAATTTTTTCTTTTATATGAGAAGGGATTCCATTTCCAGAATCAATGAGTTTTATGGTCAAGTTTTGAGCATTTTTTTCACAACGGATTTCGATCCATCTTTCCTCGAGAGCTTCAATAGCATCGTAAGAATTACCTAAAAGATTTAAAAAAACTTGGGAAAGCTGAACTCGACAGCAATTGATGATCGATTGAAAATTTTCATTTGCTGAATCTATGCGAATATTGACTCCATTTTTCTTGAATTTTCTCCGCAAAGAGAAAGAACGTCGTCAAATATTTCTGATAATTTTGCTGGAGCAAATTTTTCTTCGGAAGCATCTCTCGAGACGATTCTCAGTCCGGTGGTGATCTTAGTGATTCGAACAACTGTATTATCGATGTCATCACAAAGTTTACCCAATTTCGCAGGGTCCATGTCCTGCTTTTGAACCAATTTTCGAATCAGCCGGTTGGAGAGGCTTATCATTGTTATGGGATTATTTATTTCGTGAGCTATGCCCCCCGCCATTTCACCTAGTGTAGACATTTTTGATGAATATTCTAGTTGCTGTCTTTGCTGAATAATCAGCTCGGTTTTTTGAAGAACCTTGTCTTCAAGTTCCCTATTTAAAATATTTAATTCATCATAAGTCGAGCTAAGTTTTAATCGCATTTGATTATCTATGATTGCTGCATACTGAATTCCAGGAATGTTGACGATTCCATCTAGTGCTGTTTTTAGCTGGGAGGATTGCATGTTCCACATTGAAACAGCAAGACTTTTAACGTAACTTTTTTTAATGATGGCCAAGTTTTTTTCCAAGGCGCTCATCTCTTGATAATAATCAAAACTTAATTGGATCATGGTAATTGCCAGAGTGACAACGGAGCTAATTAAAAAAATTGCAGCAAGTATTTTATGCGAAATGGAAGTTGGTTTTTTTAAAAAATGTTTAAAATTTATAAAGTCTCGTAATGAAAATGTTTCTTAATGTTTCTCGGTTATTTGTTTTAAAAAGATTATGCCTAAATGGGGAGATGATGACTTTTTAGTTGATTGTTGTTGTCGGGCAATGCTGTTTTTTAATGAGTTAATGATACATTCTTTAATACTTAAGACTATGAAAAGTTCATTTTGGCAAAAAGCTGGTGCGGAGTTAGCCTATGATTAGAATGACATTTTGAATTGCAGACCTAAGTATCCTTTTTGAAAATCAGGGTCTTCAGGAGGCAGAGGTGGGCGGTTGGTTATATTGAAACTCGATCTTTTGATAACCTTATGTTTTAATATTTTATTCAGTTTTTTAGAAAATGCTCCCGCAGGGTCCATAAGGATAGATGCCGTTTTGCCGAGAATTTTTGACTTAAAAATCTTTCCATTATTGTTTTTAATTTTTTTCTCCCACTCAAAAAAAAGTTCGCCCATAATTGATCCAATAACGGGAGTGATAATTAAATCTTGAATGGAAGGAATTTCAGCGAAGGCTTCAATTCCGTATTCCCAAAAAAAGGTCGACATAGCAAACGAGAAGGCAAATGACTCCAGTGGTGAAAAGCCTCTGTTTCGTACGACTGTGTAGTATATAGCACCACTTACTGGATGTCCTATATAGTTGACTACCCAATCGTCTTCATCCATAACAGGTCCTTCACTCACACGCTCTCCCCACTGGCCAGCTAAAGAGGAAAAACCTTTTGATTTATCCCACTTTGAAATGCTCTCAGGAAGAGCGTAGATAACTCCAAAGGCCCCTGCTCCAAGGATCGCGAAAGAGCGAAGAGAGTCTAGTGCTATTTTGTCTTTTAGTGAAAGGGAGTCCAGGTTTAATTTTTTCTCAACATATTTCGGACCTACTTCTCTCAAGATAAGGACTGATACCAGGGGAGTCTTCTCATCTTGATCACAGACTTCACCACCCAAATTAAACTTAGCTCGAGCAGCTTGGCAACCTTCAACGTCATCGGTATTTATGGTGATGACTTTTCCTTCAATATAGTTTGTTGATAGATTTTCATCAGTATGATGTTTGATGAAATCTTTATACTGATGATCTGATAAATAATGTGAGAGCGGGTTGAATTCAGGAAGTGGAGCATTTTTAATTTCAGAGGAATTCGCATTAAAATGAAGCGAGGAAATCAAAGCACATGCAGTGATGAAAAAAAATCGACTAAGCACTCTCATTAAGATCTCCTAAAGATAGATATTCATATTCTATAGCTTTTTAAAAGCATTGGAAAAATTGAGTAAAAATTACTGAGTAAAATATTGAAAATAAATTTTGGCAATAGGATCGTTAATGCCAAGATCCTGATTAATGAGATTATATTCAGAATCATTTTGAAGATCTCCATTATAGTATTCGGCCCTTATGCCAAGACGCCATTTTCTAGCTCGTCCAATTCCAAGATCAACAAACGAAGTGTATTGCACGCCTTTTGAATGGGTGAGAGCGTTGATACCACTACCAATCTCAAAAGCAAGTTTATGAGGGGCCTTCTGGAACGTAAGGGAAGCCTTTACTTCTGCTTTATTGTAAAAATTATGAGTGGCAGCACTGAATTCACTGCCAAGTTCTTCTTCAAATTTCAAACGCACGTGTCGTGATTCAGAAATAAACATTTGTCTGGTGCCAAAAACGAGACCAACAAGAATTCCTTCTCTGGTTTCTTGATCGTCGCTTAGATGAATTGGAATCATATTCATCCCAGGTGAGAGACTATTAAGAAGTTTATGGTACCTGAGCTGTTGAGTGGAGCCCAAAAGAAAATTCGAATCATCAGGATCATGCTTAAGCTGATGCCAACCCAGTTCACCTCTCCAGTAGAACAGGCGATTTTCATCATAGTTGTCTAAAATAAAACGGGCAATGTTTTCATTGGTAATATTTTGCTTGATAGCGAAATTTCCATTACTAAGCGGAATCATTTCACCATCAATGGCCTTAGTGTACAAATCAGAACTGTATTTAAATTTGAAATGCCGGCCACTTTTTAATTTCGCACCAATTTCTAAAACCATGCCGTGAGTGTAACCAAAATCGTCCCCCCTTTCTTTGATAAGCCCAAAAGCGAATGCATTGTGATCATTGCTTAAACCAATAAGTATATCAAAACCTTCGATTGCTGGATCAAAACCAAAATCGAAGAAAAAAGATCTTATTTCTTCGGATAATGGTTGGGATTGATCGATATGAATTTTTAAATAATGTAAAGGTAGCTCTGTTTTCAGAAGACGCTGAATTCTCGCTGCAACCAATGAAGAATTATTAAGTGTTTCTTGAAAAGGAGCACTCAATTTATTGGCCGTTTGAGCCTGCACAGTGAAGCTTATATAGAAGAGTGAGATCAATAGAGGTAGGAGTATTTTTTGATTCATACTCTACTTATAGGATAAAATGATGGCAATAGGGGAGTGTATCCAAATTTTACAGAGTGCGATTGTAAGTTTCCAAAGTCTTGTAGATTTCCTTTTAACTCTCATCTTGATCCCCCTTGAATCAATTTTTAAGTTAAGCAATAATATTTCGTTGCTTATTCAATAGTTTGACTTGGATTTATCTGTGCCCCATTTTGCATAACCTCCTTTAAAAGGAGATCCATTATGACAAAGAAAAAAATAAGAAAAGGCAAACAACTAAGTCTCACTAACCCTAAAAATGCAGGAAGACCGGCCATTGTCGACAAGGGAATTCGCCACCGAAAACGAGAAGAGATAGAGCGACCTAGACCTCTGCATTTAACCATTAAATTGAATAGGGCACAGATGCAAAATAAGATGATTTTAAAACATCTTAAACACTCTATAAAAAGAGGAAGACTTAAAGGTCTTCGGATTATTCATTTTTCTCTGCAATATGATCACGTTCATCTTTATGCTGAGTCTGAATCGAATCTCATTCTGACTCAAGGGATGAAGGCGCTTGGGGTGAGTTTTGCCAAAAGGATCAATAAGTATTTTAAGACAAAGGGACAGGTCTATAAGACGAGGTTTCATTTACGAGTCTTAAGAAGTGCCAGTGAAGCAAAGAACGTCATTAATTATATTTTAAAGAATGGAATCAAACATAACAGGACAAAGTCATTTATCGATCCTTATAGCTCGTGGGTGGTTTTGCATGACTTTAAATTAATAGGCCTTGGAAGAAAGAAAGAGCGAGAGGATATTGGGGCGTACATTTTTAAGTATTTTCAGAGGGAGTATCTTGAGTTTAAAGACATGCTTGATTGCTTGAGGATTTATGAGAGAGAGCTGAGATTTATTTGCAAGCTTTCAACCTGAGCTTGGGAGCTTACGTGCGATTTATTCCTAAATAAATTAGTGAAATCTCAGAGGAATTGAGTAAGAGGCTGTCTTTCCTATTACTTTTTTTCTTTCAGATTCTACTTCAATTTTTTTGTAGGTATTTAAATCTTTGTTCGGTTTTTCACAGACAAAATAATTCTTATAAGAAGCACATTGAACTTTGGTGATGTCATGATTTATGAAGCGCACGGACACATTGGAGTTTTCAACAGTGGGATTCTTGATAGCGATATCCAATAAATAGATTCGAATAGCTTCGCCTTTGTCGATAAGCTCGACGTGATAAGTGCCTGGCATTGTGATATAACCACCATTAGGCCCAGGTTTGTCTCCCCCCATTGCCATAAGGGATGGGGAGTGAATAGAAAATGCTAATAAAGTGAAGATAAACAAGCGCATAATGAAATCCTTCGTTTACTTTTTTTTTATTATATCTAAAAAAAATCTCTGAGAGCAATAAAAAAATGAGTCCGACTAGAATAGACAGTCTATGCATTGTTTAAAATTATGTGAAAATCGTTTACTTTTATCCTAATGAAAAATAGAATTATAAATATTCGACATTCAATTATTTGGAAGGATTCTGAAGAGGTCAGAGATGGAGTTAAATTATTTGCGCGTTTTTTACGAGGTAGCTAAACTTTCAAAATTTTCAGAGGCCGCAAAAAAACTCAATATTAGTCAATCGGCCCTTAGTCGCTCAGTTACTCTTTTGGAAGAAAATGAGGGCATCATTTTATTTGATCGCTCCAAAAATGGCGTAACTCTCACGCCTAAGGGATCAGAAATTTATAAGCTTTGTGAACAGTTATTTCGTGTTGAAAAGGAAATCGAAAATGTTTGTCGAGATTTACATGAAAAGTGTGAAGGTCCACTGATTTTTGCGGCCTCTGATCATATCATTAATGATTTGCTTCCAGTCCCGATGAATGAATTTCGGCGCCAATATAATAAAGTGACTCCTTGCCTCTACACAGGAACTCCTGATGAAATCATCGACCAGCTTTTGACAACAGAGTGTGAATTTGCTCTCATGTTCGCGAAAGTGAATACTCCTCAAATTGAATATCGTCGCCTTTTTGCTGAAAAAATGTCACTTGTTTGTCATCCGGATCTATGGATTGAATCTAAGTCAACGAGTAACGATAAGACATTGAAGAAGCTTGTCAAAAAATATGGTTACATTAGCTCTAGAGGGGCCTTGCTCAATCGACGTCCTTCACGGGTTTTGGTTGAATTATTTGGAGAACTTCCCCCTATTTCTTTAGAAGTCAATTCTCAAGAATCCCAAAAACGATTTTGTCTTGCAGGGGAGGGAGTGACTTATTTGGCCAATTTTATGGTTAAAAATGAAATTGAAGATGGACGCCTTTTTGAGATTCCAGTCGAACATCCTCATGAGTTTCATTTGTGGCTGGCCCGCTTAAAAGGAAAACAGTTAAGCTTGCCGGCCAGAAATTTCTTAAAAAGTATTAATGGAGACTGGGATTTTAATTAAGTTTCATTTTATTTATATTCTTTATTCTTAAATGCTTTAATATTGGTTTCTTTAATAAGTTTTCTTAATTTTTCCTTACTTATTTTCTGAGTAGTTTGTATCGTTTTATCAAATGTATTACTTGGCATTTTACAAATGACTATGGCCTCACTTTTTGAATAAGGACCTCTGTAGGCATTGAGTGCGCAAACGGCCGTTCTTTCATCTCCATTATGACTGCAGAGCTCAATTGACTCAGCAGTTGAGAATGGGCCGTTGTAGGCCAGGTTAGCACAATCAATGGGTCCTGTTTCAGTAGTGGAATCCTTACATAATGAAATACTTTCTGATATATTATATCTTCCTCGGTAAGCCTGATTTGCACAAACAGCAGGGGCCTTTGTAACTGAACCAGCACAAAGTTCGATTGATTCGCTACGACTAAAAGGACCTTTGTAGGCAAGATCAACACATTCAAGCGGATTACCACTTCCAATAGGGTTGCATGAATGCCTTACGCCATCAATATCGATAATGATAGGATTGGCAAAAGCTGTACTTAAAAAAAGAAGACAAATAGGGATAAAAATCTTCATGTCATATTCCTCAATTGAATAGAAATTGGTTACTAACTTTTAAAAAGTTAGCAAGGAGGAAAAGTTTTGTCACCTAGTGCATTTTGACCATTTCATGACATAAAATCTTACCAGTTATGACAGCTTATTTTTTAGAAAAAATTTTGCTTTATTCATTTTTACCTCTAAAATGATAACATGGAAAACACACCTCAAACATATACTTATTCCTGCTGCCTCAAATGCCATTCGGTAAATAAGGTTGTTCTTTCTAAATTAAAAAACTCAAAAGGGGTTTGTGGTAAGTGTGGGCAGGATTTAATTTTTCATTCATACGTTTCAGAAGTCGACGCTTTGGGACTTGAACGCATTGTTGAAAAAGCGACACTGCCTGTAGTGGTTGATTTTTGGGCCCCATGGTGTGGACCTTGTAAGCAATTTTCTCCCATTTTTGAATTGGGATCTAAGCATTTTGAGGGAAAGGTTGTTTTTATAAAATGTAATACGGAAAATTTTCCAGAAGTCTCTCAAAAATTTTCGATTAGAGGAATACCAACTCTCATTGTCTTTAAAAAGGGAAAAGAATTAACCCGAGAATCTGGCGCTTTTCCACTAGATGCCCTCAAAAGTTGGATTGCCCGTTATATATAATGATCTAACTTATATATTCAACTTGTCTAGTCGTTGATAAGGCCCTCATCATTGATAATTTTTTTTCCTTATAATACTCTCGATGAGTAGTGACAAAAATTAAAAACCAAAAATGAATCAGAGAGTTACAAATGAAAAGAATTGCCATTATTGGTTCGGGCATCGCGGGTACATCTGCTGCTTACTATCTTCACCAGTTAGGTTATGAGGTTTCCCTCTTTGAAGCAGGAAATTACTTTGGTGGGCATACAAATACGATCGACGTATCAGTTGAAGGGTATCAAGTTCCAATCGATACTGGATTTCTTGTACATAACGACCGAACTTACCCCAATCTTCTCGCTTTTTTTAAAGAATTAGATATTGCCACTCACCCTAGTGAGATGAGTTTTAGCGTCGTAAGAAGGAGTGATAACCTCATTTGGGCCGGAACTAATTTATGGACGGTTTTTGCTCAATTCAAAAATCTATTCAGCAAACGTTTTTTTTGTTTTTTAAAAGAAGTATTGCATTTTAATATAATGTCAAAGACCTATCTTTTAGAGTCCGAACAGCAAATGGATATGACTCTTGGAAAACTTCTCAAAGAGAAAGGATACTCTCAAGATTTTTTAAATTGGTATCTTCTTCCCATGGGGGGCAGTATTTGGTCCACACCTACCAAGGAGATGTTGAATTTTCCTGCTTATACTTTTCTCGTTTTCTGCATGAATCATGGATTACTTCAAATATTTAATCGGCCACAATGGAAAACGGTAATTGGGGGATGCAAGACTTACGTGCATAAAGCACTTAAATCAATTAAAAATAAATATTTGAATGAACCAGTCTTAGAAGTTATTCCTTTAGGCAACACTGTAAAAGTGAAAACTGAAAAGAGAGAAGAAGTGTTTGATTTTTGCTTAATGTGTACACATCCTCCCGAGATCTTAAAAATGTTAAAAGGGGCAAGTGATGAATCAATCAATTTGTTGAAGCAATTTAAATACCAGAAAAATAAAGCAGTACTGCATTTTGATGAAACTGTTTTGCCTGATAAGGTGATGGCCAGGGCATCATGGAACTACTTGTCTGTAAAAGCTGCAGATGGGAGCGATGCCGTTTCGGTGAGTTATCTTATTAATAAATTACAGCCTCTTCCTTTTAAAAAACCCGTGATCGTAACACTTAATCCGATCACCAGAATTGATAAAAATAAAGTGGTCAAAGAAATTGATTATGAGCATCCGCTTTTTTCTAATGATGCCGTCTGCTCTCAAAAAAAAATCCCCACGGTGCAAGGATCTCAAAAAATCTACTTTGCAGGGGCCTGGATGAGATACGGGTTTCATGAAGATGGAATATTAAGCGCGAAAGAGGCCATTAAGAAATTGTTAAGTGATGACCTTAAAAATCCAGAGGCAGTAATAATATTATGAAATCACTTTTCAGAGCAAGTATTTATCATAAGCGAATGCGACCTCGAATTAATGAATTTAGTTATACAGGGCTATATATTAAGTTTTCATTAGAAGATATGGTCTCTCTTAAATCAATATTTTTTAGTGTAAATAGGTTCAATCTCTTTTCCTTTTATGAAAAAGATCATGGGCCTAGGGATGGAACTCCTCTTGATGTCTGGGGACGAGGTATTCTTGAGCAAGCTGGTATCGCTCAATTCAAGGGGCGCTTTGAATTGCAAACATTTCCACGTATGTTTGGATATGTCTTTAATCCAGTGAGTTTTTGGTATTGTTATGAACAGAATAAGTTATTGGCCGTTATTTGTGAGGTCAATAATACGTTTGGTGAGTCCCACTGTTATGTTGTAAAAATTAATGAAGAACAAGATATCTATATTTTGCCTAAAGAGTTTCATGTTTCTCCTTTTTATGCGATTAAGGGATATTATCAATTCAATTTCTCCAGAAAAGATTCGGTTAGTATTCATTATTGTTTTGAGGATAAAATACAATTGATTACTGTGATCAAGGGCGAAGAAGTAGGATGGAATGATCGATTATTATTAAGTCATTTTTTTCAATACCCATTTTTTACAATTTATGTAGTCTTTCTTATTCACCTCCAGGCCTTTAAATTATTCATAAAGAAAAATAAATTTTATTCAAAACCCAATAGACCAAAAAAGGATTTAACTTATGAACACAATTTGTAAAGCTTCAGATGAGCTGCTTCAGAGGACACCAATGTGGGGACAGCTTTTTTTAAAAATGCTGGGAAAGATTAAAAAAGGAAACGCTGTTGTCGTTATTCCTGACGGAAGATCTCTGAATTTTTCAGGAAGTGAAGCGGGAGAAAATGTTAGGCTTATAATACATGATTGGCAATTTTGTGAAAATCTATTTATGAAGGGAGACATTGGGCTTGGAGAGTCTTATATCCAAGGATTGTGGGATTGCGATAATATTGATGGCCTCATTAAATTTGGGATAGAAAATTCGAGCGAGTTAGGAAGAATAATAAAAGGATCAATGTTTAAAATACTTTTTTATCGATTAAAGCACTTATTGAACAGAAATTCTAAGAAGGGAAGTGCCAAAAATATTCGCGCCCACTATGACCTAGGAAATGATTTTTATAAGCTTTGGCTAGATTCTTCCATGACTTACTCTAGCGGTCTTTTTAAAAAAATGGACAATAAGACAACCTATAATGAAAAATTATGTGAGGCCCAAGAAAATAAATATGAAAATATTATTTTGCAATTAAAGCTAAAAGAAGGGGATCATGTTTTGGAAGTAGGGTGTGGCTGGGGAGGCTTTTTAGAATATGCTGCCAAAAAGGGGATCAAGGTTACTGGAGTAACGATTTCTAAAGAACAATTTGATTATGCCAAGAATCGTCTAAGTTCATATTCGCATTTGGCAAGTGTGCAGTTGACTGATTATCGCGATATAACCGGGATCTATGATCATATCGTCTCAATTGAGATGTTTGAAGCACTAGGAATGGAGTACTGGAAGACATATTTCAAGAAGCTTTACTCTCTTCTAAGGCCAGGAGGACAATTAGTGATTCAAAGTATCACAATTAATCATAATGATTTTTCTTCATATCGTAGGGGAACGGATTTTATTCAGCAGTATATATTTCCAGGAGGAATGCTTCCAAGTCCTGAAATCTTTACTGCATTAGCCTTGAAACAAAAATTTATGAGCATTAACCAATTTGAGTTTGGGCAAGATTATGCACGCACTCTAGGAATTTGGGAGGAGAATTTTTCTCAATCACTGGAGAGTGTTAAAAAGTTAGGATTTGACGAAAAATTTATTCGACTCTGGACGTTTTATCTTAAACTTTGCCAAGGGAGTTTTGCGGCAAAAAAAATTAGTGTTTATCAGTTTTGTTTAAGCAAATAGGAGAAATCATATGAAGTGCTTACTTCTTTTTTTATTGATGATCCTTGGAGGTTTGAACCTTCCCGTTAAGGCATTTGAGCTTCAAACACAATTAAGAGGTGCTGGGACTTATCGATGGTTCTTTTTAGATGTTTACGATGCACAGTTATGGGGGCCAATTGTCAATAACTTTTATGATCATCCTTTATCGCTTGAACTAAAGTATAAACGAAATTTTAAAGGTGACGAAATTATGAAACAAACGATCCAAGAGTTAGTTAGTGCTGGGGTCGATCTAAAAATCAACCAAGGTCAAATAGATGAATTAAAAAAAATAATTCCTGATGTTCAAAAAGGTGATTCATTGAGGGCCAATTATTGGCCCCAAAAAGGGTTGCAATTTACCTTAAATTCAACAAAAGATTTAGGACTATTGAAAGATAAGGAATTTTCAAAGTTATTTTTAGATATTTGGTTAGGTGAAAAAACGAGTGATCCCGTCTTGCGGGACAAATTATTAGGAAAAAAGCAATGAAATTAGCAACGATAATGTCCCTTTTTTTATTACTCTCTTGTTCTGGGCAAAAACTTAATTCTTATAAAGATGAACTTCCAAAACTTAACTTGAGAGAGTTTTTTAATGGCAACCTCTATGCCTTAGGGATTGTGCAAGATCGCTCTGGACAGGTGATTAAGCGATTTAGCGTGGATATCAAAGCTTCATGGAAAAATAACATCGCCACTCTTGATGAGTCGTTTCATTATTCAGACAAAACGACAAGTTCCAGAATTTGGCAACTTCAAGAAATGAGTCCTGGTCATTACCAAGGGCGAGCGGGTGATGTCATAGGAGTGGCCATCGGCGAGACTGTTGGAAATGTATTTTCTTTTGATTATGTCTTAAGCGTTCCCGTGGGTGGGAGTCATTACGACATAACATTTGAGGACTGGATGTACCTACTAGATAGCAAGACTTTAATGGCGAAAACAAAGATGAAAAAATGGGGATTTGACGTAGGGGAAGTCACTTTGGTGATGATGAAGAAGGAGTCTCTATGAAGTTAACAAGCTCGCTGATTGAGTGGTATAAAAATTTAACGCTTGCGGAACTTGATTTAATATCTAATTTTTATGCTGTGGATGTTTTTTTTAAGGATCCATTTAATGAAATTGTTGGATTAGAGAGAGTAAAAAGAATTTTCATTCATATGTTCGAAACACTCGAAAATCCAAAATTTATCTTTATTGATACTATTGAAAATGAAAATGAGGCTTTTTTAACTTGGGATTTTACTTTTTTAGTAAAAGGCAAATCTTATAAAATTCATGGGAGTAGTCATTTAAAATTTAATGAGAATAAAAAAATTATTTACCACAGAGATTATTGGGATGTCGGAGAAGAGCTTTTTCTTAAGATCCCTCTTTTGAAAACCTTTTATCATTTTTTTCGATCTAAGTTGGCGTTACCTCACTAGAGCATCCTTTTATGATTATAAAAATTATTTTTCTTCAAATCTTTTGGTTAATAGTTGTTTTGAAATGCACAAATGAAAATTCATGGGCATTTTTAATGGCCTCCTTATTGATTTTGTTTTCAAATTATTTTTTTAATCGCAGAGATCTCTCATTGCGATACTATTGTGCTTTTTCATTTTTTGTCGTGCTTTGCGGAGTTTTGCATGATTGGCAACTCATACATTTAGGTTATGTCGTAAAGGATTCATATTCTTTTGGATACCTTTCCTTGTGGATTGTTTTTGTTTGTTATTACAATGATATTTTCAAACCACTAGTTAAGCGCTCAAATATTTTTTTAGGCATTTTAGGGGGATTCGGAGGAAGTTTTGCTTATTGGTCAGCTTTAAGACTAGGGGCCCTTAAACTCTCCAATGATGATTCATTACTCTCTTTACTAGGAATTATTTTTTTATTTTGGTTTGTTTTTTTTCCACTTAGTCTAAGGATTTTTATGATGAAGAATATTGTGAATAGAATTTTGGATAAGAGCATTTTATTTTCTTTTGATCGATCTGGATTTATGAGGCATCAAAAACAATTTACAGAAGATTTCTCTTACTATGAATTAGGGATAGGGGGCGAAAAAAAAGCGCTGATTACGGGGGGAACTTCGGGCATTGGTGCTCAAGTGGCCAAGCAATTAGCTTCTCTGGGAGTTCAGGTTGAAATTGTTGCGCGAGATGAAGCGAAAGGAAATCAGTTCGCATCTGAAAATAAGAATGTATCTTTTTCAAAACTAGACTGTGCTGTTTGGAGTGATATTCAAGACTATGCTTTGAATTGTGAACAGTATGATTTTATCGTTTTAAATGCAGGAGGAATGCCTGAGCATCTTGAAGTCAATTCAGAAGGTGTTGAGATGCAATGCGCTTCTCAACTTCTTGGGCATTATTTCTTAATTCATTTTCTAAGATCTCACAAAAAATTACAACCTGGAGCAAGGATAGTTTGGGTAAGTTCTGGAGGGATGTATTTAAAAAAATTGGATCTTGATTCTCTTTTTTTTAATAAAAATTACGACAAAGTTTCTACTTATGCCAATGTGAAAAGAGCACAGGTGACTTTGGTGGAAGAATTAGTAAAGCATAAGACCTGGTGTGAATACAATCTTTTCTGTATGCATCCAGGATGGGTGGCAACGTCTGGACTCGCTTTGGCGCTTCCAATGTTTTTTAAATTAATGAAAGAGAGATTGAGAACTCCTAAGGAAGGGGCCGATACTATTATTTGGCTTCTCCTCACTCTGAGTTCACCTTCTTCTGGAGGTTTCTTTTTTGATCGTAAAAAAATCCTGCCTTATTTTTGGAATCGATTTAATCCTTCCGGGGCGCAGCGAGCTTTGCTCGTGGAAAAAATGCAATACTTCACACGGGTCTTTGAAAATGAGCAGGGCCAGTTCTAGGTTTTCTTATTCCTCGTTGTAAGAACGAGTAAGGAAGCAATGTCATTTTAATGACTTACCTGATTACTCGGTTGTCAAAATGATGACTTAGAAGATGTAAGGACTCTAATGATTTATCAATGAGTTGCATGCATTTTCCTTCGCTTTTCACTGTCCAAATACTTGGCATGATGTCTGCATTAGTCTTTGTGTGTGTGTGGAGAATCTAAAAAAAGGATTTTTTTAGACCTCCTGTGAATGTCTCTCAAAAAGCCCATTGCTGAAATATGCACTGGGCTTTTTTGTTTTTTTCAGTAAGCAAAAAATTCTACTTTATATTTTCGGACTTGCTCTATCGCTGAACTTTTTTTAGTGTCACATTTTATTTAATTCGAAAATAGATACGAGGTTATAGTGAACAAGTTATGTTTTAAAGTTATCTTGGTAATCTATCTGTTCGGGTAGTTTTAAAAATATTAGGTTACAATTTTCTAGCAAAAAAGCCGACTCGTAAATTTGTTAATTTTTCTTTTTCTGAAATCTTTAAAATAGACCAATTGGGTCCAACTCTTATAACTTTTCCATTAGCTATAAAATATTTTTTTCCATTTATAGCTTTTTGGTAAATTTGAAATGTAGTTTCCGTTTCAATGTTATCAATAAATCCTCTATCGATGACAGCAAATAGACCTTTTGGAGATAATTTTACAATAGATGCATCTGGTATTGTTTGGAGAACTTCATTATCTTCAGTGGTTGGATTATTGAAGGAAGTAAGGATGGGTGAGACTTGCTTTTTCTTTTCTGGAATTACAAATGTAACACCAAAAGAAATAGTATGCCCCTTGTCTGTTGATTTACCAGCAAGAACAGTTTCAACTTTGGCATTAAGAGCATAGTTATTAATAAAGAATGATCCACCCAAAAAGGCAGCTGTTTTTTCACGATTAATACTGTTGAATAAATGTGTCTGGCCGGTGCTTAAGATGGGCTTATTAGAGGGGGTGTTTGCATAGCGATCATTATTTAGTGATTTAATACCTTCCATCCCCAGGTAGAATTCAAATTTGTTCATTTTATAGAGAGACTCAATCTTATAAACAAGTTCAGAGCTTAAGTTATTAGGAGGTGAATTAAAACCTAATTTAAAATTCCATTTCAACAATTTATAAAGATACGTTGCATACAAATCGATTCCATATTCAAATCCATCATCTCCTAAAATAATTTCATCCGTTGGTATTGATTGAGTCGTCGTGTAAACTTTGTTTGTATAAAAAGTTTGAAGGTAATGGGCCCCTAGAGCAAAATGAAAATTTTGAATAGGCATAAAAGAATATTTAAATGAAATTTCTCCTGATTCAAATCCTGTTTTACTGGCACTATTTGATACTGTGTCTGAAACAATGCTTGAACTATTACTTCTTAATTTGGCATTAAAACTCGCTTCAGTATTTGGTAATAATCCATAGCTCAGGCCAAAATCTGTATCAAGCATTTTAAAATCAGAACCATTTTGAGCAGGTTTTGAAAGACCACTATTATCGTAGTAAGAAGTAGTGACAAAATAGGTCGTAGATAAATTTGCCTTATAGCTATGTTCATTAATGACTTTAGCGTCTTCATGCTCTAGAAAAGTTGTTGCATTAACATTAGATGACAATTGAAAAAGCAAGGAAAAGATAAAGGTGTATTTTAATATAATCATAGATATGGTCAAATCTTCCTCATATCGTGCAGTATATAGTTATTATATAATGGTAATTATTTTGTGCAACTAGAATGAACATCTGGTCGGCGAGTGTTTTAGTCAAGATAGTGAGAGTTCGGAGTTAAAATGAAGGCCAATATTTATGTAATTTATTTTTTGCTCATTTTTACATCCGCTTGTCTTCCCAAAAAAGATGTAAAAGAAACTTCTACAGAAGTTTCTTCGGCATCGGCCCTTACAGTAACTCCTAAGAATACTATCGTAACAGTGAACGATTCAATTCAAATTAATGCGAGCGGAACACCTCCGTATACATATGAGCTCA
>JAGOVS010000010.1:25920-39679 GCA_018060625.1 Bacteriovorax sp.
GAGTCACTGACGCTGCTGGAACACTAAGAACGGCGACCATTTATTTGCAGCCAATTGTTCAGGCAAGACCAAGTACGGCATCCATTTCAGCAGGGACGCAAGTTCGCATTGACGGTGTAGGTGGAATCTGTCCTTATACATTTCTCATTTATTCTGGAAGTGGAAGTGTTTCATCCATTGCAACAAGTAACACTAACTTTGCTCAAGGGGTTGTGACTTGTAATTATGGTTTGTTTGTAGCTCCATTATCGGCATCAACAACAGTCGTGCGAGTGGTTGATGCTAGTAATAATTATGCTGATTCAACAATCACCACAACTGGAACTGCAACGGCCTCTATTCAACCTACGATGTCATTATCTCCAGTATCAAGAATTGCAGCGACGGGAAGTTCTACAAATACTAATGGAACAGCAACCATTTTTCAGTATACAAGTTCGGGGGGATTTACTCCTTACACTTACTCAATTGTTTCAGGTCCGGGAAGTATAGGTGCTCAAACAGGAATTTATGTTCCTCCTACTGATAATGCTTCGATTACAAGAACAACTATTATTCGTTCAACTGATGCACTTGGGGCCTATCGAGATGCAACTATTTTTGTTAATCCAACTTTGTCGGCTGTCACTACACCTATTTCTCCAGTAAATCCGCTGACAACATTGCCAACTTCTGTCGTTCCCGATTTATCTTTACCTAGTACAACTTTAAATAGAACAGTCGCTACAAATGCCCAAATAAGAATTGATGGCTCAGGAGGGTTTGCTCCTTTTTCTTATTCTATTATTTCAGGAAGTGGAAAAATTTCTACAATTGGGACAAATACGACTAATCATTCTCAAGGAGCTTCTACGGCAAATTTAGTAAACTATGCCATTTTTACAGCACCCTCAACTGCTGGAACAACAGTTGTTCGAGTCACAGATTTACATGGTAATTATGTTGATTCGACCATTACTGTTTCTGCAACAAGTTTAGGCGCTCTCGATATTACATATAATTCATCAGATTCGCAGCCCGGGCTTCAAACAAGCATTTCTTTTGATACGAAAGATGATCTTGCTCAAGCATCTGCACTTGATTCTTCAGGAAAAGTTGTCGTCGCAGGGTATAGCTATAATACAGGCACAAGTAATTTTGATTTTGCTGTTGCAAGAATTAGTACTGATGGAACTCTTGATGCAACTTTTGGCACTAGTGGGAAATTTAGATTTGCAGTAGGTTCAACTGATGATTACGCTACCTCTGTGGCCATTCAATCGGATGGAAAAATTGTTATTGGTGGGTATTGCAAAAATGGAGCAGGTGCCTTTGATTTTTGCGTGGCCCGTCTCACAACTGCAGGAGCTCTTGATACAACTTTTAATACAACTGGATACAATATTTTTCCCCTCACCGCTGGAAATTATAATGAATATGCTCAAGCACTGGCCATTCAAGCGGATGGGATGATTGTTGTCAGTGGAAGTTGTATAACGGCTACGACCGCTAATAATTTGGATTATTGCCTTGCTCGTTTAACTTCAGCAGGTGTTCTCGATACAACATTTAATACGACCGGTAAGGTTATTAGTGCATTGGCCGGAAATGACGTTGCTGCCAGTATAATTATTCAAAGTAATGGTTATATTGTTTTGGGTGGATCATGTTCAAGTGATTTTTGTCTAGTTCGCTATGATACTGCCGGTGCAGTTGATCCAAGTTTTGGAAATGGGAATACTGGACGATTTACTTTTACGGCCGGTTCATCAACGACCACTGGAACCTATGCTGAAGGAACAATCAAGTTAGCTCTACAAGCAGATCAAAAAATATTAATTGGGGGATCGGCCTCTGCATCTGTTGCTGATAATAACTTTGTTTTAGGACGAGTGACTAATGATGGAACAATGGATGAATCTTTTGGGATCGAAGGAAGAATTCAAATTGCCCAATCAGTTTATAGTGCAGGAACAAGTGCTTCTAGCTTTTCAGATTTCATTGGAGCGATCGCTCTTCAAAGTGATGGAAAATTAATTGGTGCAGGTCGATCGTTTGGACCTAATTTAAACTTGAATTTAGCTTTGTTGCGAGTAACTCCTGATGGAACATTAGATGTTAACTTTGGAAGTAATGGGAGAGTTCTTCAAAGAATTACATCGTTAAGTGGGAATGAATTTTCTAAAAATGTCTTAGTTCAAGGCGATGGAAAAATAGTTGTTACAGGATATGCTAACAATGGATCAGCTTATAAGTTTTTTGTGGCAAGATTTTGGCCTTAATGTAGATGAGTTCAATTTGCCTCAAAAAATCCTCAGTTTCTACTTTTAAATTCGGCATTACTTCCCTTTAATTTGCTTAAAATTTGCTAGTTGTATCTATTCTAAATTAGTTGGTTCTTATCTTACTAAACTATGTGCAAGCTGTCTCATCATCGCAAAGTTTTGAGCACTATTTCCGACATTACATCGACAATTATCTTCTCTGAAAGTTACATCTAATTGCCAGTGTAGTTTATTTTCAACTCCCAATGAGATTTAGTTGCTATTAAAGAATATTTCGCACTCTCAAGAGCACTTGAAATATAATAACGTTTTTCTTTACTAATAGCGCCAGTTACAGCATTTATTCTTTCGTCAGTTGCTCTTCTTTGCATTTTTGGATGAAAGACTTACGCCGGAAGTTGTTAATCAATTGAGAGAGTTGGAGTAAAAGAGAACTAAATAGGCCCTATAATCAGCTCATTTAGTTTGTCTTGGAAAGCAGAAGCTAGGCCACTTTTATGCACAAAGGTGGTCAGCTCTCCAATCACTTTTGCCTGGGCCGCAGCATATGAAATTTTTCTCATTTGGCATTCAAGAGAAATCTCTCTGAGCGCGTAGCTGTAGTTGTTTTGGGCCTCTTCGATGCGCATTTTTAAATCTACTTTTCCCAAAAGCTCAACATGTTTACTCCAGTCTCTATAAGGAAAGGCGAAATTTCTATAAAGCTCTAGTTCTTTTTCGCTACTTCGTTGATAGGCGGGAAACAGCATCTTTAGCGTCGATCGATCAAGCATTGGGATTTTTGTATTGAAGTCCTTCATTGAATCAAAGGAGATGAGTTTGCGAAATGGAGCAAATCGCTCGCGTCCTTGCGATAAAAAAAAGATTTCTCGGTCAATTTTTTCTTCGAGACATTTTAGATCTTTGTCACAGTCTCTGATTTCACTGGCCATGCGTCCTTCTTTGTAGGCAACATCCGGTCTAAACGCCAGTCCTCCGATAAATTTGGGTGATTCTATATTTGAAGGGATTTCGTCAACTTCTCTTTTTATTTTAGGATTTTGGTTTACGATACCTTCAATAACTTTTTTGAGACGCTCATGCTTGAGTTTGGTCATTGGCCCTAGCCAGGGATGATGAAAGCTTCTGACGGCCATTTCTTCAGGGGCGGCAAGATAGTTTTGGTGTCGAGATTTTAATTTAGTAAGTGTATCTAGATCATTGATGAAATTGTAATATCCTAAAAGTTCCTTCTTTAACTCCTCAGCATATCGCTTTTCTTTTGATAGTCGAGATTTATTAAGAGGTGAAGAGATCATTATTTGCATGGAGCCCACACCCAAATATTGATTGATGATTCGAACTTTAGAAAGGAGAGACTCTTTGGAGTCCATTGGGTCCAAAATTATTTCAAAGTGATTTACATCAAAAACAAAAGAATCGGGAAGTACTGCTTGAAGCTCTGGGTCCTTAGTAATTTTTATCATTTTTCCTTTTTGACGAAAGGGGAAAATGAGTTCCCGGTTTTCTTCAAGAAATTGCACCCGTTGCTTGTGATCTAGATCTAACCACATCTCCATGCTTCCATTATACATTGATGGTATCGGCATATAAGATTTTAAGAGCATCTCGGCTTCGCTCTTGGTGTATTCAGATTCGAAACCAAATTGGATATGTCTGCCAAATTTATTTTCTTCCCCTTTTGGATAGATAAGTCCTTCTAGGGATGTTTGAGGCAATAATTTTTGGAGTGAGATGTTTTCTTTTTCTGAACTGGGAAGAAAGTGTTTAAGAATCGTAAAGCAGGAACTGATGAGACCTGCGGGGTGTCTTTCAGTTGGAGGTGTAGTCGAAAGCCTTGCACAACCAAAATGAAAGAGAATTAAAAAGGTTAGGAGTTCTCTTACGAATTTCATAATGCATTTTTCGGAAGATTCAGCTTTTAGTTGAGATCTCTTTCATCCATGACTTGATAAATAAGTGCCGCTAATGCCCGGGCCCCTTTTTGTGAAAGATTATCATAGACAGGGTTGTATTCAAAGAGACCAAAATGTTGACATTTTAACTCGTCAATAGCGTAAAGGAGTACGTCTTCAATGAAATCGTACGGAAGTCCTCGGTGATTAACGGCACTGACGCCCTCCATGATGCCCGCCTCGATAACATCGGCATCCAGGCTGAAGATATAGGTGGTCTCCTTTTGAAAGGGAATGACCCTTGCCAAAAATTTTTCTGTCTCGGTAAAGTCTTTAGTTCCCACTCTGACATCTTCATAAGTTGCTACAACTTCCCGACAGTTTGGGAGATGACTCATTGTGGATAGGGAATTGGCAAAATCATGGATACCAAGTTGAATGATTTCGAGCTCGCCATCAAATTCATTGGCCAATTGTCGAAAGGGCGTACCTGAATTTGGTGCCTCATCGGTTCTCGTATCAAGATGGGCATCTAGATTAATGATCACGCACTTTTTACTGAAATGATTTATGGCCAAGGCGGTGGGGTAGATATAATCATGCCCTCCTCCAAGGTAAATAAACTTCTGTGCTCGGGAGAATGATTTGAGGGCCAGGTGGATTTTTCTGGCAAGAACTTCTTGAGATTTTTTAAAATTTTCATTTTCTAAGTCTCGATCCGCAAGCTCAATATCTGACCAGTGGGAGAGATTGTGAAGGGCCATTTTTTTTACCAGTGAGAGAATGGCCTCTGGAGCAAAGAGTGAACCCCTGCGCCCAAAATTTCTGATTGTTCCTGTATCGGAGGAGAATTTTAAAAATAGAATATCGGCCTTTTCTGCCTCGGTTCTGTTGCTAATCACTCTTTCGAGATCGCGGCCTTGAAGAGGGGGCTGTTGCATAAGAAAAATCCTTTTATGGTTTGCGCCAATTAGGATGTCAGTATATCATTATTTAATCGAAATGAATAAAGAATGGTTTGTTTTTAAAGGCACGCATCACTTAGGTCCCTTCAGTGTTGAAGAGATGGCCAATCTTTATCATAAGTCAGAAATTAATTCTCAAAGTTTGGTATGGAAAGAAGGTAGAGAGAAATGGGATGCTCTTTCAAAGATTGAGTATTTCCAATTTCTTTTTCACCCAGAAAAAGCAATTCCCTCTGTTGCCCCTCTGAGTCCCCCTAAAAAAGTCTCTCCCGAGATCCCCAAGATCCTAGAGACAGAAGATGAGCTTCCTCCTCCTATTCCCCTAGATGCCATTCTTGATCCCTCAGGAAGTTTAAAAAATAGTAAAGCACTCAGCGAAAAAAAATTAAAATGGTCGAAGACTTTCTTGGCCGTTGGGATCTTTGGTCTGGTCACAATCTTGTTTTGGTTTTCAGTCAATGAAAGACAGGCCATGATTCAGCTCAAAATTAAAGGTCTCATGCCTATTTATCTTGAAAAGCTAGATACTCTCGCCGCAAAAAATTCTCCTAAGTTTGAAATGGATATGGCCCTCTCTCTTGATAGTCGGACTCTTTGGGCCAGCACTAATAAAGCAGGAGACATTGAGACCGTGGTTAAATTAACCTCTGTTCCCAAAAGAGTTTTAGGGACGGAGAGTGTGGTTTTAAGTGTACGAGGAGATTTTAGAAAACACCTTGCTAAGTTTAATCGCATGATTTTAGTCACTGGTCAGAAATTTCTTCCCGGTGAATACCAGTTTCATGCAAAGGCCCATGAGACTCATTTTATCAATAAGCATTTTAGGGCCCTATCGGGAATTTCCTTTTTTAAATCTCTTAATAAAACGTATTCTTTTGAAGGGTCCGCTCTTATTTACCCCGGAACTCCGAGAGAGTTTGAAAAACGTTTGGCCGATTTTCACTCAAACGTCTCCAATGAATTATTAAAACCACTACAAGATAAGTTAGAGCGCATTCAAACTTTTGAATCAATTCTTAATGCCATTTCTCAAAATTATCTCATGACTCTTGATAAATTAAAGCTAGGAAAGGGCATTTCAGAGTTTGAAGAAAAGTACGTTTTAGAGATTTCTCCATTACTTCAATCATTGGTTCTTAAGGCCCATGAGCTCTCACTTGACCCGAAGTTCAATGAAGAAAGTTTATTGAATCCTGTCGCTCCCTATAGTGCTCAGGTTTTACTAGGCAAACAGTTAGGGGAGATGGCCAGTGATATGATCACTAAAACTCAGGGATATAAAAAATTGAACGATAAAGACAAAAGTGTGCTGCGAAGTCTTTTTGATAAAAGAGCTCGCTCCATTAAGTTACAAATTGATCTCAATATAAAAAGACTTGAAGATCGAATTTCAGAACTTTCAAAAGGAAAATAATCCTTTAGAGTAAGACGGCATAAGCTATACTTTTAAGCCCATCTTTTTTTTGATCACAGCGATAGTCTGCTTTTCCCTCTTTTTTTACAGTGCTCCCGTAAAAAAGGGGGTCGTGTTCAAAGATCATCGTGAGATGATTAGCTTGTATAAAATCCAAAAAGGCCAACTTATCCATCGTTGTCACGCCTGGGGAAATGTCGTAACCCATGACCCACGGAATACTCACATGATTGCTAGTGGGAATGAGATCCGCCATATAAATAAAGCGATCATCATAAGGGTGAATCAGATAGGGGGTGTGGCCCATAGAGCATCTATATTTAAGTTCAGGCATAATTTCTCCCTCTTCATCAGAAAGCCAATGAATTTGATTTTGATCTATGTACCATTTGATGATTGGGACGAAGTCTTCTTGATGAAAAGAGCCTGCATCTCTTTGAGTCGGGGCCAAAGAATATTCATAATGTTTTTTATGTAAATGCAGCCGGGCCTTTTTAAGGACGGGTTCTAGAGTGCCATTGTTTTGCCGACCTATTCCCCCTACGTGATCAAAATGCAAATGCGAGATGATAAGATCGGTGATTTCGTTGGCCTCAATTCCTAAATGGTTTAAGGCCTTCTCTAGGGGAGAGGAGTCACCAATAACAGCAAAGCGCTGATTAAATTTGTCCCCATGATAGTCACCAATTCCCGTGTCAATTAATATTTTTTTCGTCTCAGTGATCACAAGTATTAGGCGAAGAGCAAGCTCAATGCGATTGAGTTCATCGGCGGGATGAACTTTAGACCAAAGAGGCTTGGGAATAATGCCAAACATGGCCCCTCCATCTAATTTGAAGCGCGCAGGTTCAAGGGCGAAGTATTTTTTGCTTTGCATATGCCTATCCTTTTTTCAAGATGAACTTTTCCCTAATGATTTTAATTTTTTTTGCGTTTATTTAGCAAGGAATTGGGCGTTGTTCCTTTAAGGAGTTAATCCTGGGCATTACTATAATCTCACTTTAAAACACAATTGAAATCACTAAACTTCGTAATGAGGAGATTCTATGAACGTCCATGAGTATCAGGCCAAAGAATTGATGCGAAAATTTGGCATCAAAGTATTAAATGGCCAAGTGGCAAAAACAGTTGATGAAGCTGTGGAAGGTGCCAAGAAATTAGGGGGAAAAGTTTGGGTTGTTAAAGCTCAAATTCATGCAGGCGGAAGAGGTAAAGCAGGTGGAGTCAAGCTGGCCAAGTCGTTAGATGAAGTGAAGAAATACGCTTCTGAAATTCTAGGGGCCACTCTTGTTACTCACCAAACAGGACCTGAAGGAAAAAAAGTTAATACACTTCTTATTGAAGAAGGTTGCAATATTGCAAAAGAATTTTACCTTGGGATAGTTCTTGATCGAACTAATTCAAAAGTCACTTTTATGGCCTCTCGAGAAGGAGGAGTAGAGATTGAAGAGATTGCCCATAAGAACCCAGAGGCGATTATTAAAGTGGCAGTTGATCCATCAACTGGTTATCAGTCTTACATTGGAAGAAATCTCTCAAATGCTCTAGGGTTGGACGCTGCTCAAGCTAAAGAAGCGGATCAATTTTATCGCGGTCTCTATAATCTATATGTTGAATCAGATTGTTCAATCGCTGAGATTAATCCTTTAGTCTTAACTGGTGACAATCAAATGATTGCTCTCGATGCAAAATTAAACTTTGATGAGAATGCTCTTTTTAGACATCCTGAAATAGCAGCTTATCGCGACCTTTCAGAAGAGTCAGAAAAAGAAGTGGAAGCTTCAAAGTATGGCCTTTCTTATATTGAACTTGATGGAAATATCGGTTGTTTGGTTAACGGGGCCGGTCTTGCGATGGCCACTTTAGATATCATTAAACTTCACGGTGGAAATGCGGCAAATTTTCTCGACGTAGGAGGAGGGGCAACGAAAGAAGCAGTAGAGCAAGCTTTCAGAATAATCCTTTCTGATCCTCACGTAAAGGCCATTCTGGTCAATATTTTTGGTGGAATCATGAAGTGTGACATTATCGCTGAAGGTGTTATCGCAGCGGCGAAAGCTGTTTCGTTGAGTGTTCCACTTGTAGTTCGACTTGAGGGAACAAACGTAGAGTTGGGAAAGAAAATTTTAAATGAATCAGGTCTTGCTATTACAGCGGCATCTGATCTTGGTGACGCTGCTAAAAAAGTTGTTGCCGCTACAAAGGGAGCATAATCATGGCCATTATGATCGATAAGAATACTCGTTTAATAACAATTGGGATTACTGGTAAGCAAGGGACATTTCACACAAAGCAATCTGAAGCTTATGGGACAAAAGTTGTTGGTGGAGTGACTCCTGGAAAGGGCGGAACCATGCATGAGGGCTGGCCTGTCTTTAACACTGTAAGAGAAGCCGTTAAGGCCACTGAGGCCAATGCCGCAATGGTATTTGTCCCCCCTCCATTTGCTGCTGATGCGATTTTAGAATGCATAGATGCCAAACTTCCCATCATTATTTGTATTACTGAAGGGATTCCTATTTTAGATATGGTAAAAGTCAAAGGAGCACTTGCTCGCTCTCCAGAAGTGCGCTTAATTGGACCAAACTGTCCAGGAGTCATTACCCCAGATCAATGTAAAATTGGAATTATGCCAGGGCATATCCATTTAGCAGGAAGAATTGGTATTATTTCTCGCTCGGGAACTCTGACTTACGAAGCAGTCGGGCAATTAACGGCGCGTGGAATTGGGCAATCAACTTGTGTCGGGATCGGGGGAGACCCAGTTAATGGAACTAACTTTATCGATGTTTTAGATATGTTTAATAAAGATCCTGACACTGATGCGGTTATTATGATCGGAGAAATTGGTGGGACAGCTGAAACAGATGCTGCGAGATGGATAAAAAAGAATATGAAAAAGCCTGTTGTTGGCTTTATCGCTGGTGCTGCTGCTCCAAAGGGAAAGAGAATGGGGCACGCTGGAGCTCTTATTTCAGGAGAAGACGATACGGCAGATGCAAAGTTTAAAATTTTGGAAGAATGTGGTATCACTGTAGCCAAATCCCCAGCAGACTTGGGATTAAAATTAGAAGAAGCAATAAAAGGGTTAAAAAAATAGTTTTCACCACCGTTATTTAGGAGAAATTAAAATGGAAAGAACGTTTTCAATCATTAAGCCAAACGCAGTAGCAGACAACAACGTCGGAAACATTATCGCTCGTTTCGAAAAAGAAAACTTGCGCATAGCTGCTCTGAAACTTACTCACTTATCAAAAGAGAAAGCGGAAGGATTTTATATTGAGCATAAAGAAAGACCATTTTTTGGTTCACTTGTAGGATTCATGACTGAAGGTCCAGTTGTCCTTATGGTCCTTGAAGGCGAAAATGCAGTTGAGAAAAACAGAAAAATAATGGGAGCGACAAATCCAGCGAACGCAGAAGAAGGGACTCTAAGAAAGCTTTATGCAAAATCGATTGAGGCCAATGCTGTTCACGGATCTGACTCTCAAGCAGCAGCAGAAAGAGAAATTAACTATTTTTTTGATAAAAATGAAGTTCAGAACCGTTACTAGTTCTTAATCATTCACTGTTTAAAAAAAGGCCCAGTTTTTACTGGGCATTTTTTTTAGGGCCTATTGGACTCGTTCACCGTGGTTTTTTGCTCATTAAAAGTTGATTCTCTTCAAGGTTCTAGCTCTTTAGAAACACATAGACTTTCGAAATCTTGGGCATATACTGTGCATGGTTTTTGGCCCTTACCAAATTTTCTTTAAAAATTGAGCTAGATCTATAGAGATTACAGGGTTTATTGAGAGATTGAACGAGATGCGTTACTGTTAAGTGTAATAAGTTTTCTGGAGGTCCAAATGTTTTCAATTGGCGAATATGCAGTCTGTCCCGGACATGGAGTCGGTCAGATTTGTGACATTGAAGAAAAAGAAATGGGGACCCAGATGATGACCTTTTATGTGATTAAAATTCTGGCCAATGGAATGAAAGTGATGGTTCCAACGGATAGTGAGACGGGGATTCGTGGACTGGTTGGCGACGAAGAAGTTGGGGAGGTTTATAAACTTCTTACGGATCATGACGTTAAAGTAGATAATTCAACATGGAATAGACGTTACAGAGAATATTCGGCAAAAATTAAGACAGGCTCTGTTGTGGAAATAGCTGAAGTCTTGCGCCAACTGTTCCTTTTGAAGGAAAAAAAGGCCTTAAGTTTTGGTGAAAAAAAGATGCTTGATCAATGCCGGGAGCTTTTGGCCCAAGAAATTTCTCTCACAAATAAAATTGATAAACATGCCATTAATGAAAAAATAAATTCTTATTTCCAATAAAGAGCAAACAAAGAAAAATCACTCTAGGTATTCTGAGTTTCGCTATTCTTGTGTTAGACTATTGCCCAATATGACAACAGTCCGACGCTCTAAGAACTTTTAGGAAATACCAATGCAAATTAAACTTTTTAATAATCTCACCAGACAAAAAGACCTCTTTGTTCCGATCGATTCAACACAGGTTAAGTTTTATAGTTGTGGTCCAACAACTTATAATTTTTTACACGTGGGAAATGCTCGGGCCGCAGTTGTCGCTGATCTTTTTCATCGCACACTTAAAGCGCTGGGTTACAATGTAAAATTTGTAAGAAATTTTACAGATGTCGACGATAAAATATTAGAAGCGGCAAATGTGAGAGGGATTCATCCAAAAGAGCATGCTGATGAGTTTATTCGCGAGTGTTTGATTGATTATGATTTTTTAGGGATGCTTCCGGCCACTGTGACTCCTACCGTTTCAGAAACAATGCCTGAAATTATTTCTATGATAGAGAATCTCATTAAGAATGGTTATGCCTATGTCGTCGGAGGCGAAGTCCTTTACGATGTTCCTAAGTTCAAAGAATATGGAATGCTCTCCAAGGTTCAACTGGATTCACTTCAACATGGTAAACGTGTGGAAGTAGAGGGGCATAAGCGCAATCCTTCAGATTTTGTTTTATGGAAACCTGCAAAGGCTTCCGAAGCTTGGAGTTGGGATTCACCTTGGGGAAAAGGGCGTCCGGGCTGGCATATAGAGTGTTCGGCGATGGCCTTAAAGCATCTTGGAAAAACAATTGATCTCCATCATGGAGGAGTTGATCTCATATTTCCTCATCATGAAAATGAGATTGCTCAATCAGTGGCGGCCAATGGTTGCCCCTTTTGTCAAAACTGGGCCCATAATGAATTTTTAAATTTCGGTTCAGAAAAAATGAGTAAGTCACTTGGCAATGTTGTGACTATTCGCGATTTCGTGAAAAAATATTCTGGCCATGTTTTGCGCCAAATCCTTCTCTCTGTTCATTATCGCTCAAAGTTGGATTGGACTGATGAAGCGATACACAAGGCCATCTTAGAAGTAGAGCGCATCCATGAATTCACAAATGCACTTTATAATATTAAACCTCATGAAGTATTTGATAGTGAAGAAGTGGCAAAAGTGAAAAATGCGATTGAGAGTATTAAGGCCGAGCTTGCTAATGATTTTAATGTTCCTGGTGCATTGGGCATCTTTTTTGGTGTGATCAAAGACTTTAATCGTCTGGAAAAAATGGGTGTCTCCAACGATTATATACAAGTTGTAAAAGATTGCGTGTCGTTTGTTGAACTTGCGACTGGACTTGTGCATGAGCATCCTAAAGAAATTTTGAGTGCACTGAATATGGCCAGAAAAAACCTTACAGGAGTTGCAGGCAACAGCAACGAAGATGAGATTGAGGAACTATTGGTCCAGCGCAAAGAAGCAAGAATCAATAAAAATTGGGCGCGTTCAGATGAAATTAGAAATCGCCTCAATGAACTTGGTGTTGTTGTGAAAGATAATCCTGATGGAACGGCCACATGGAGTTATAAATAAGTATGTCATCTCAAAAAAATGTTTTCACTGAAATGAATGGGGACTTTTCCGGCAACGAACAATATCAAAAGGAAGGGGCGGACTATTTTAATCCAGAAGCTTTCAGACAATTAGTTTATGCCAGAAGATCTGTAAGAAAATTTACGACTGAAGTGATTCCAGATGCAGTGGTTGAGGAGTGCTTAGATTTGGCCTTGCTTGCACCTAATTCCTCAAATCTTCAAACCTGGGAATTTTATCGCATAAAAACAGAAACACTTAAAAAAGAGATTAGCTATGCTTGTTTTTCTCAACCAGCGGCGGTAAGCGCAGCTGAATTAATTGTTTGTGTTTCAAGGCCAGATCTTTGGAGAGAGCACAGTAAACAAATGCTGGAGACTTTTAAAAATCTTCCAGTTCAAACACCTAAGTCTGCCAAGCTTTATTACTCCAAGCTTGTTCCCTTAGTTTATACCGTTGGATTTTTTAATGTCCTTACTCCCATCAAATGGGCCGTAACTACTCTCTTAGGTCTTTTTAAAGTTGTTCCAAGAGGGCCCTTGAGCTCCTTTGGGCTTTCGACTTGGTCGGTGAAATCTACAGCACTGGCCTGTGAGAATCTTATGTTGGCCTTTCGGGCCAATGGGTATGATACCTGTCCTATGGAAGGCTTTGATGCTCATCGAGTGAAAAAGGCCATGAATCTTTCTAGAAACGCTGAAATTGTCATGATCGTTGGTGCAGGAAAACGAGCAGAGGGGGGACTTTATGGACCTCGGGTACGTTTTGCTCGGGAACAATTCTTAAAAACTCTTTAATTTATTTTGAGAGGAATACTTCCGTGGCAATTTCTCTTTCATTGTACCTTGAGGCCATAGAATGTCCATAGGCTCCAGCATTATCTATGATGATGAGATCTCCACTTTTCATCGGGGGCATTTTTCTTTTTGTCCCAAAACAATCAGAAGTTTCACAGATAGGGCCAACAATATCGGTAGTGATGAGTTTTTTAGATTTTGTCTCTGGTAGAACTTCATGATAGGCCTCATAGAGAGCAGGACGAATGAGATCATTCATCCCAGCATCGATGATTGTGAAATGGCAATTATCAGATGTCTTCGTTCGCACAACTCGCGAGACTAAAACCCCCATTTTTCCAACGAGGATTCTTCCAGGTTCAAAGACGACTCGAGGAGTGTAAAGAGTTTTAGAAAAATAAAATTGATCCAGCGCTTGGGAGATGGTTTGCATATACTTATTAATGGAAGCAAGTTTTAAGCGATCGTCTTCTGTATAATCAATTCCAAGACCTCCTCCGACATCTAAAAATTCTAAAGGGGTCTCCATGGCAAGAGCGAGATG
>JAGOVS010000278.1 GCA_018060625.1 Bacteriovorax sp.
CAATGGATCTACGATTGATTTCATCACTATAAGTGTAAGCTGGAGAGATGACGTAGAGTTTGATTATTTTCACTTTTTGATCAAGACCAATAATGCTTTTTTGAATGAGCTCTTTGTTTTGTTGATTTCTTCTGAACCCACAGGTTTTTACATAAGGTTTATTAACCGGACAAGGAGCAGTTAAGGTTTTAAGAAATGCTTCTTGTTCAGGACCGCTAACAACGTCGTCCTCTGGTAAATGATCTCTATAGCCTTCGAAGAGATAAATCTCTAGGGCATTATCATTAAAAAGTGAGTTATATTTATTCAGACATTGATTCATAAAGATTTTTTCACGAGAACTTAATTCTTCAGAATGAGTTGAGGCATTTTGCATAAATGATTTAGCATTGATTCCTTTTAGTGGGACAAGAGAATCCTGAGCGACTTGCAAATTATGAACGGCGGTCTCAAGTGTGATTTCAAAAAGCATTTCATTAAAAGCTAAGTCAGATGCCTTTAATGTTAAAAGAGGAGCTGTGAGAAGGAAAAAAATGCAGAGGGATCTTATCCAGTTCATGGTATTACCTAATAGAATGAGAGGTTTTATTATGAATATAATTTAGCAGTTTTTAGGAAGTGCTCAAGGGTATAGGCTAATCCTTACACACCTCATTTTGTTGAGCCTGTAGGCCCATTAAGAGCTAACTGTTTAATATTTGGAGGGACTTTATTTTTCCAAGGAAATGCCGACTAGAATAGTATGGATAAACGTAAATTTATTCTCACCTACCTTCCATTCATCATTTTTTGGGTTATCGATTTTTACTCAAAAAGTTGGTTTTCCAATATCCCTGGCCCTTTTTCATTTGGGAGTTTGCATTTGGCCTATTATGAAAATCATGGCGTGGTTATGGGGACATTCTCCAAGCTTCCTCTCATTTTACGAACGGTTTTCTTGAGCACTATCGGGATTACCTTAGTTGCTAGCTTTCCACTCCTTATTTCCTTAGTGGATTTTAAAACAAAAAGAATGATCTTTGGTCTTTCCTGCCTATTTTCCGGCATTCTGGGGAATGTCACTGATCGAATTATTTATGGTTTTGTGATCGATTTTATCTATTTTAAAAATTCAAATTTCACCACACCGGTTTTTAATATTGCCGATGCTGTGCAATGGGTAGGTTATCTCTTTGTTGCAATCGGGCTTTATGCAGAAATCAATTATCATATGCCAGACAATGAAAGAAGAAGGAGTGGATGGATCAATCATAAGTTCCAAATAAAATTTTGTGCGATTATATTTGCCCTTTTTTTTGCCGTAAGTTCTATTTTCTTTGCTTTTAGTTTTACCTTTTTTAAATATACGCTTATTGGAATTGGGACAGGACGGGATGTTTTGACAACCGAATATCTCATCCCTTACTCTATTACCTTCGCATCATTACATGCATTTCTTGGACTGGTTGTTTTGGCGATAGGAAAAACGGTCTCTCATCGCATTTCAGGCCCTATTTATTCAATGGCCAGATACCTTAAGCATACATTAGAGGGTAAGCACTATCCCTTTAAACTACGGGAAGGAGACCAGTTCAAAGAATTAGAAAGACCTTTTACTGAACTCAATCAAGAAATTATTCAATTGCGAATGTTTCTAAATGAAAAGGAAGAGGCAGCAAAAAAAGAAGCCGCTTAATTTTTGGAGCTTGTTTGAAAAAAATTTCAAAGACATTTATCAAAAAAATTCTCCCTAAAAGAGCAAGAACTGATAGCAAAATTGAAAGCGGAAAAGTTTTGATTGTTGCTGGTGGGAAAGGTTTTTATGGGGCCGGTCTTCTTTCTGCCTTGGCCGCGACTCGCAGTGGGGCAGGTTATACCCATCTCATGAGTGACTTGGTCCAATTTCCTTGGCTTAAATTTCCCGATTTCATTGTTCACTCTTTTTCACTAAACGAATTAAAAAAACATTCTGATCATGTGGTGGCCATCGGGCCTGGATTGGGAACATCTAAAATAAAAAAACGCCTATTGAGCTATTTGATTAAAAATAAAATTCCCAAGGTTATTCTAGATGCCGATGCATTGAGTTTACTTGCTCAGATGAAAATTTCTTCATTACCTGAATCATGGATATTGACACCCCATGAAGGGGAATTAGGGCGCTTACTTAAGTTAAATCCAAGCGAGATAAAAAAGAACCGTCAGAAATCTGTTCTTTTGGCCCAGAAAAAATATGGTTGCATCGTACTTCTAAAGGGGGCAGATACTTTAATTGCCACACCTGGAAATCTTTTTCTGGTTAATTCCGGTACACGCGCTTTGGCAAAGGCCGGAAGCGGAGATGTGTTACTTGGCATGATTGCTGCTTTTTATGCTCAAAAACAAAAGGCAGATGAAGCGGCCATCTTGGGCTGCTTCATCCACGGTTATGCTTCTGAGTTATGGTTAGAAAAAGGAAGAGATTATTTGAGTATGAGGCCAACTGATCTTATCGATCAACTTCCTGAAACTCTTCATCTGTTGAGGAAATAATGCTCTCCTTTGGTATAGAAAGTTCAGTCTCCGCGGTTTTTACTAAACGCTCCAGTGTTCCAGAAAATTGAGATTTGTAATCTTCAACAGTTAATTCAAAAGGGGCATCTGGTTGTACGCCAAAATTTTCGAGGAGATAATTGTCTTTTCTCAGCATTAAGCTTGTTGTTAACTTATAGTCGAATGAATTATAGGCATTGTTTGAAAAGTTCTCAACAATTCCTCCTGCTCCACACGTTCTCACACCTAAAAGTTTTACTCTTCCATAATC
>JAGOVS010000279.1 GCA_018060625.1 Bacteriovorax sp.
TTTTATAAGTCATTTTTCCTTTTACCTCTGCTTCTATTTCATGGGCCATCTCCCCTATTAAATAAAGGCATTCAACCCGGGCCTTAAAAAAGTCGAGATAAGGAAGGATTGAATCTCCATGACCTCTTTTTTTCCCCCCAATAATTAAATAGAGAGGGCCCAACATATCTTCCATGGCCTTCACCGCTGTCAGCGTCGCATCCCAATTTGTGCTTTTTGCATCGTTATAAACCTTAAATCCCAATGATGTTTCAACGTATTCAATCCGATGATGCACCCCCGGGAAAGTATCAATGCACTTTTGAATGGCCTTTGGATTTAATTGTAATTCCTGGGCAACTAACAAAATAAAATTGAGGTTGACTCTATTATGAATGCCCGGCAATTTAAAATGATCAAGCTTGTAGCTGGCTTCGGGGCTTGCCGTATTAACTGATTGCTTTCTTCCCACCTGGCCTTGGGCCCAATGGGCCACAAAAGGAAAATCGCTTGGATAAATCAGAAGATCATCTTTGGTAAAACGATTAGTTATCAAAAACTTTGAGCGCCCATAATCTTCAATGGAATGGTAGCGCTCCCCATGATTTTGATAGAGATTTAAAAAAAGAGCAATATTGACATGAAAGTGATCAATGCTCTCAAGTTGAAAGCTAGAGAGTTCAAGCAAAATGTAATCGACTTCCTCTTTTCCCGCTAAAACATCCATTGCATAATCGCAAAATGGCACTCCAATATTACCTCCGACAAAAACTTTTTTATGATCTGCCTTGATCATCTCTCCTAAAAAGGTTGTCGTTGTTGTTTTGCCATTCGTTCCAGTGATCCCAATGATTGGTTTTAATTTATGCTGAGACTCGAGGGTGCGAAAGGCAAGCTCTAGCTCTCCATAAACAGCAACCCCTTTTTTTATCAGTGGAAGTAGTAATGAATGATCACGAGGAATTCCAGGTGACAAAATAACGAGATCGACCGTTGCCAGTTCTTCTACAAGAGTAAGTTCATTTTCCGCATAACACTGATTAAGTGAAACAAACTCTAAGACACCTGGATTTTTGGCCCAAGTATGAACGTCTCCACTATTGATCGCAATGATATTGACCCCTAGCCACTTTAGTAAGCGCAGCGCCGAAATCCCCGAGACCCCCATTCCAAACACTGCAATTCTTTTATTTTTTAAATCCATCATAAATGTTATTGTCCTCCCATGGATAGTAAAAGTCAGGCCCAGAAACTCAGTGTTTTTATCAATCAATACACCTTGATGTGGAATGATGAAATAATGAATGAGTACCCTGATTCTCTAAGGCATTACCCCCAAGAGTGGTTAGAACTGCTAGCTGATCTTACTCCAAATGAGCTCTATGCTATCGATTGTAAGAAAATCATTCCTCAAGTAAAGGATTCTAGCTTTGCTCACTTCATGCAGGAAGCAAAGGAACTTAGTGCTCTCCCATTGACACCAGAGAGACCTGAAATTCCACTGGAGGATTGGGCCTTTAATGGGGTGAAGGAAAAAAAGCGCCACGAAATTCAAAAGATTGTTCCAAAGATTAAAGAAATGAAAGATAAGACTTCTTTTGAATACGTCGTCGATATTGGAGGTGGTGTGGGCCATCTCTCTCGCGTGCTCTCTCATTACCATTCAATCCCTTCTGTTTCGCTTGATCGCGATTTAGCTTTTCAAAAAATTGGCATTGAGCGCTTATCCAAATACCGTAAAATAGATGGGGCCCAAGATGTGCAATTTATCAATCTGACTTTTGGAGAAGCAGACCAGGAAAATATTTTAAAAGATATTTTTAAAACTAACTCCTTTTCATTAGGCCTGCACACATGTGGTTCTCTTGCCAACACACTCATCCAAAAGACATTGCAATTTCAAACAACTGGTCTCTTAAGTTTTGGCTGCTGTTATTACCGATTAAACCCAACTACTGATTTTCCTCTTTCCGCATTTTACATAAATAACTCTTTTCCCAAACTTAATCTCTTCGCCCTCACTTTGGCCACTAGATCACATGCCCCCATGTCTAGAGAGGATTACAACACAAAAGAGCGCGTAAAATATTACCGTTATGCCCTTCATCTTTTTTTACTTAAACATTTTCACAATAAATACTTTACTGATGTCGGTGAGTGCCCCATACGTGTTTACTGGGGACCATTTTCCTTCTATATGCGTGAAAAACTCGAACGCCTAAAAATTGAACATGATTTTTCTGACGATGACTTTAATGAATTCTATGCAGATCCCAAACTTCAGGCCGAATTAAAAAAAATGTATCTCGCCAACATTATACGGTGGCAACTTGGGCGCGTTTTAGAAGTCTATTTGCTTTTGGATCGGGTCTGCTTTTTAGAGGAGCAATCATATCAAGTCAAAATTGAGCAATATTTCAATGAAGAGCTCTCTCCTCGAAACATTGGGATTTTGGCCATTAAAACTCTGCTATAAATCCACAAGCTGATATTCATTTTTGCTGCCTCTTACTTTCTTCTACTGCAAGAGCGATTCAACCATCTTTGCTAAAAATTCATCGACATATTTTTCGCGATCTTCAAGGGAGAATTTGCCCAAAGACAATAACTCCACATCCCGATAGAGATCTCCAGGCAGGCCACAAGGATGCAGACTTCTTAGTACTTGAAACATCTCTTCATCATGAAAAAAATTGAGGGCCAAACCATGGTAGGTGTTAAAACGACTAGCGGCCAGCCCGATTGAAGCAATTTTTGCTTTAGAAAATTCATTTTCAAACCAAAGACCTAGT
>JAGOVS010000280.1 GCA_018060625.1 Bacteriovorax sp.
CGTCTTCCATGTCTCTAACAGAAAAGACTATAAATTTTTTGTTTATATCAACATTTGTAGGCTGGTTTATGAAAGTTGACCAACTTCCTCTTGTAAATTTTTGAAGTCGGGCAAGTATAGACTCAGAGCCTTCCATTCCAGAGAGAACCATTTCAAAATCTGATAGGAGTGGTGGTTCTACGTTTGCAAAGTCTGATTCTGGGGTAATGTCTTTTATTGCGTAAGTTTCAGTAATAGCTCGGTCTACAATAGAGTCTTCTTCTGGTGTTAGTCCACCTAGCATTATTCTAAAGAGACCAACTAGGTTGATTATGTTTGATCTCAAAACATCAGCCGCTGTCTCATCCTCTTTTGGGACAGGTAGGTCAAAAGGGTTTATGTGATGTTCTGATGAAAGTGAAATATTAAAATATCTACCACCAACAGCTTCAGATAAGTATTCATATTCCCTTTCAGGGTCGATAACAATAACTTCAGTGTCGAACATTAAGGTTCGCAAAATTTCTAGTTTTGTTGCGTAAGATTTTCCAGAACCAGATTTTGCAAAAATTATAGAATTGTAGTTTTCAAGAGAAAATCTATCAAACAAAACAAGTGAAGAATTATGTCTGTTTATTCCATACAAAATACCCTTGTCAGAATTGAGGTCAAAAGAAACAAATGGAAAAATAGAAGAAATTGGCGCGGTGTTTAGTTTTTGATGAACAGCAAGTTCGTCTGTTCCGGTTGGAATTGTAGATTTAAAACCTTCAACTTGTTGGTAAAGTGCAGGTTTTATATATACTAGTTTTGATTCAAGTCTTGATTTTATTTCATTCTCAACTTTGTATAATTCTTCCTCTTTGTCTGCGTAGATGGTTATATATACACCGGCGTCAAAAAGTTTCTCTTCTGCCATTTGAAGTGAGTCTCTAAGTTCTTCAAGATTCCTAAATGCAGTATCAAGTAGAGGGTCTCGAACAAGACCTTTTTCTTCACGAACCATTATTTGACTTTGAACTTCGGCAACTTTTTTCTGGAAAGCCCGAAGAGCTTGAGAGGTATCTACTGGGTGAACAAAAATTGATATATCGAATATTCTCTCCATGTTTATAATTGGAGTAAACCAATCTTCAGAAAGAGTGCTCGGGAAAGAAATAATGAAATAAGTCCTAAGTATTTTGTCTCCAAGTCTTAGGTATCGAGGTTCTATTTTAAGAGCTTCGGGAGCAATTAGGTCTTCAAAACTCAAAGATGCAGCTCTGTACATTTCAGCAGGCAAAACAGGCACAGGTATTGTGCTCGCTTCCCCTTTTTTCTTTCCGAATAATGAATCAAAAATTCCCATTTTTATATTTCTGTTATATATAGTATATCGTATTTAGGGCAATTGATTAGTTTATAACTTTATAAATAATCTATTTTTCTACTATTCCCCGCGCATTATCTCCGGGGTTAAAAGATTTATGGAATAATTCAACTAATTCATCGCTACCTAGTTGTACTGCACGAACACCAACTCTTTTTAGTCCTGAAATAATAACGGCAAGTCTTTGTTCTAATTGGCTTCTTTTTTCTTCAAAAACGGCCGCCTCATCTTCTTTTTCCTTTTTAGCGTCTGTTTTTTTGAATGGGTTTGAGGGTAATATGCTAGACATACTTGTGTTTGATAAAGAAGAAGTATAAGGAACTATTATGTAAAATCTCTTTTGCATAATATTGTGAGTGTCAGTGAAACCTCTTATGAATTCTATATATTCTCGAATTTGAACTTTCATTAGTGGTTCTAATTCTTCTTTTTGTCTGTCGTCTAGGACAGATAGGTAAGGCAATATGTCGTAGCGCCTTGATTGAGTTAGTATTTGTAAGGAAAAATCTATGGAATTTAGAAAAGCTTGATAGTTATAGTAAAGGGCTTGGCGCTCGTCGTAAGATTTTAAGGCCATATTAACAGAAGAAGCAAGAAGTACGGCACGAATTCCTCCGTCTTTTAGTACGATCAATCCGTCGCGGATTTCTTTTATTGGTACAAATTCTTGAGTTGGTCTTGAGCTTGGCATGTTATTCTTCTGTTGGTTTGTTTATATCTTGGACGTCTAGGTTCCAAGAAAGGTCTTTTAATTTACTGTTTGATAATTTTGGGATGAAACTTTTTATATCACCCGGATCAAGGTCTGATGTTTTTGTTTCTTTCTTCGGTGCACTCTTTTTCCAAAGGTATAACTTGCTTTGTAGTTTGTATGTTACCCATGCGTTCACTATGAAAATAAAAGGTTTTCCATTTATTTTGTAAAAAGCTAAAGCCAAAGATAGAAGAACTATTGGAGCGCCAACAATAAAAGCTAGAAAGCCTGGAAGAAATCTGAAGATTATATAAACCATCCCTGCTCCTCCACCTAAATAAGCAAATTGTTTAAAAGTAAGAGGCCCAAAAAGTTTATCTTCAACATCTATGAATTGAGGAACCTTAAATTGCATGACATGGTGATTATATCACCATGTCATGCAATTTAATTAACAATTATAATTTTAAATTTTAGATTTAAGCTAGTTCTCGATAAGGGTCACTGTATTTTTCACCAGGAGGCATTGGCACAGCGGAAGTATTTTTTTGTAAACTGTGAGGAATGTTTAATTTTTGTTCGGCAAAAGAGATTGTTTTTGAAGCAGGAGGATTAGTTATAGAATTTTGGATTGTATCTTCGTCTTCGAGGTCTTCGTCTAAATCAATATCAGGAAAAGCTTTCTTTATTTCTTCCCCGAGTGGTTTAAATATTTCTATGTTC
>JAGOVS010000101.1:0-6572 GCA_018060625.1 Bacteriovorax sp.
TAAACTCTATTCAGTCTATTATTGATAAAAACAAAAAGATAAAGTTTTATTTAACAGGTTCAAGTGCGAGAAAGTTAAAAAGAGGTGGGGCCAATCTTCTTCCAGGCCGCGTAATCAATTATCACCTTGGGCCATTAACCTCCTGTGAATTAAATTATGAGCTTGATTCAGAAAAAGCACTGTCACTTGGAACACTTCCTGAAATTTATACTCTCAAAAATAAAAAAGAAGCTTTAAAAATACTCAAAAGCTATGTCGCAAATTACATTCAAGAAGAAATAAAAGCAGAGGCACTGACGCGAAACTTAGAATCTTTTTCACGTTTTATGTTAGAGTGCTCGCTAAATAACTCTCAGTTTGTTGACTATACTAAAATGTCTAATCGGGCCAAGATATCAAGACATGCCATTCCTAGGTATTTTGAAATACTCGAAGATACTTTAATTGGCCTAAGAGTATTTCCATTTCCCCCACTCCTTTCAAAAGAAGATCTTATTAAGCATCCAAAATTTTATTTCTTTGATGTCGGTATATATAATGGCCTTCTCGGAAACTTTGTCGCTAGTTTAGACCGAGTGGGAATACTGGCCGAGCAATTAATCTGCAATCAACTTCTTCACTCTGCTTGGGCAAAAGATAAAGATATATCTATTTCTTCTTTCAGGACAAGAGGAGGAATTGAAGTTGATTTTATAATTGAACTTGAAGGACGCACTATCGCAATTGAAGTTAAGAATTCTGACAACGTAATATCAGACGACTGTGAATCATTAATGTATTTTCAAAAAGTTTTTAGTGAATGCAAAGATCTTTATATCTTTCATTTTGGTTCTCTTGAAAAAAAAATGGGCGTTGTTAAATCTTTACCATGGCAAAAAGGGCTAAAAGAGATAGGACTCTAAATTTCAATAGGGTCAACTTTTAGAGGGGAAAGGTGGATTTTTTAATACTTCCACTTAACCCCTGTACGATAAATGATATCCCCATCATTCCACTTATATTTTTCATAAATTGCTTCAATATTCATTCTAAAACGCTCGCCACCTATCTCGGTACCAACAGAAGTAAAAGTTGTTACTAAATCACCAATCATTCGATAATTTCGATTCTCCAGTTGACCTGCATATTGCGGATCAGACTCGACCGTGGGCCCTTTGCCAACAGCAACTGGCCGATGGATTCCTGCTTCAACATTTAATAAGAGTAAAGGTGCTTTTCTAGAAAATCCCCCAAATGTACCTGAGTCAATGGAAGCTCTTACTTTGGCCTCTAAACTAACTGTCCCATTTGAGCTTGCAGAAACACCACTCTCCACGAGAGAGCAAAGTCCAAATTTTCCCATGGGTTTATAACTCTCCAAACCTAAATGAGCACTCGCAGTGGCCACTGTCCGATCTTTCATATGATTGATATAAACGTTTTCAGTTACATCAAAATACTTATGCCAACTCTCTCTCTGAGCAATACCTCCGGCCGTCCCAATTCCTTGATCGGAATCATGTTCAATCCCAAGTCCAAATCTCATGTAAGGAGAATGCATTTTTTCTCCCTTTTCAATATTGCCTTTTTCTTTTAAATAAATTTTTGCCCCAACTCGCGCAAACGAATGCTCATCTGCTTCTTGAAGAATTCTCGCACTATCTCCTTCTTCATCTGTAAACTCATAATACGTTTTTCCATTGATGACTGAGGTATAAGGCAAGACATAGAGATCCGTACCTAAATCAAGTGTTACCTCTCCCCATTTATAGACACCTGTGACATTTACTTTCGATCCATAAGTATGCCCATCAATATCATTTCCAGTTGGACGAACTTGTTCAAATAATCCATGAAAAGGTTGATCATTCAGTCCTTCAATACTGTAATATGTTTCTTCCGGATCAAATTTTGAACGTTCTTTATCTTTAGGTTTTTCTACTGTCGCCACAACTAACTGATACGCATTTTCATCTTTTTCGCTTACAAGAGCACAGATCACACACTGAGGTTTCTCTGTCGATATTGGATTTTTTCTGCCTTCTTGCCCCGCCTCTCGTTGCTCACAGTCCCCATTTTTCTTTTGTTCCATAATGATTCTTGACTGCTCACTCAGTACTAACCCAGCAGCTAATATTTGTTCTGGTGTCGGTGGTTTTACTTTTTGTAAACTTTCTCGAAGAAGATTCACGTCATCTGCATCGGCCAATAACGTTTCAGCTCTAAAAAAGACAAGAGCAACCAAAATAACTATTTTCATTTAAACACCTCTAAATTGAGATCGGATAAAATACCAAAATCCTTTAGAAGGGGAAAAATGATCACCCTATTTTTTCAACAAAAAGGCACTAAAATAATATTAAGTAAAAACTATAACTTCCGAAAATATTTTTATGAAAAAGATTGTTGGATTAATACTTACCCTTTTCTCTCAGGTACTTTTTGCCGAGGTTAACCTCTATATTAAGGATTCACCAACTCCTTACCAAATCCACGAGATGGAAGACATCTTGGATAAATTTCAACAAATCGCACCTGAGAAAAACATTCTCTTCTACGTTCATGGAAGAGCTATTAATCTTGAAAAAAATATACTAAGAATCAATCAACTTGAAGCTAACTACAATGTAAAAGTGGTCATGCTTAAATGGGATGCCTGGACAGGGCCTCTTTCCAGACCGACCGAAAACGCCAGGATTGCTTCCTCTTATTTATTCAAATCCCTTTTAGAGATTAAAAAATATAAACAAACTCATCCAGATTATTTTGAGAATAATAAAATAACATTTTTTTGCCATAGTATGGGCAATCTCGTTCTTAAAAACATGATTGAGAATTATTTGGACAAATACCCTGAACTTAATGCTTCACCCATCTTTGATAATTTTATCAGTGTCGGTGCAGATGTGCCGCTTGTAGGGCATCAAAACTGGCTGTCGCAAATAAAATTTGCCAAGTCTAAATATGTGACCAGCAATAATCGTGACGGGACACTTACAAAATCCTATCTTCTAGACTTAAAAAAATTCAACCCGCTTAGTTACAAGCTGGGCTTGGGACTTGAAAGCATTCATGGGGCCATTAAAAAAGTCAAAAGTAATCTAGACTCAAAGACATTTTATCTGAATTTCTCAAAAATATTAAAAGATGAACATGCCTATTATTTGTCTTCTGATGAATCTATTTCCGACGTATTCTCTCGATTATTTAATGGTGAGAAATTTTTAAACGATCACTCCCTTTTACCCAAGCTTAAAATCAAGCGAGTCAAAAATATTATTACGCTTTCTCGTTAGTGGAAAAATACTCCATAAGGATGTGCTAATCTCATAAATCTCTTAAAATTGATAAATGCGTATGACTTTTTTTCCACTTCTATTTATAAACCTTCTTTTTTTTGGAAAAAGTGCTCAGGCCTTTTCCCATCAAAAAAGCATTAAAGACCAATTCACAGTTGGACCAGTCTTCTCTTATACGGCCTATAATTTAACTCAAAAATCTAATGGGGCCGAAGCGAAACTCTATAGTAATCTTAACTATGGTCTCTCACTCTCCTGGGACCATCGCTGGACTCCTTCTTGGTCAGACCAAATCAAATTCACGACCATCTACAATGACATTGGAATGGATTCAGACTCGGTTCTTACGAATAATAAAGTCCTTTTGTCTCGACTTGAATGGACGACTTCATATCGTTTTAAGGGACTAAACCAAATTAAGAGCATTTTTGGATTTTATGAAAATATCTATAGCGATAGCTTGTCACATGAAAAAGTTGAAGTGGCCCGCTTCATCATTCCGGAATGGATGATTGCCTATCAGCGCTACTTAACGACTAAAGACAAAAATTTCTTAAGAATTTTAATTGGCGCGGGCCCCGTTTACTCACTTCAGGCATCTTCTCTTGGTTACAAGACGCTTCTTACTATTGGATTTGGAGTGGCCAAAAAAGAATTTATCCTAAGTTACACCCGCAAAGAATACGACTCTAATTTTTTGCAAAACTCTTCAGATGAATTACTTTTTAGTTTTCTTTTTAAATTTTAAACAACTCAAAAGCTTCTTTTGATAAAGTCTCCTGAACACTTGGGTGCGCTATTTTAATCATTTCTTTAACTCGTTCTCGGATGGGTTTCCCATAAAGATCGGCCACTCCAAACTCCGTTACAATATAACGAACGTGGGCCCTTGTGGTCACAACTCCGGAGCCAAGTTTTAATTGTGAGACAATTTTACTAACTCCTTTTAGAGTTTGTGAAGGAAGGGCAATGATAGGTTTTCCCCCAGGAGAAAGGGAAGCTCCTCTGATAAAATCCATCTGCCCTCCAACCCCTGAATAAATTCGACTCCCAATTGAATCAGCGCAAACTTGCCCCGTTAAATCAACTTCCATGGCCCCATTGATAGCTGTCACTTTTGGGTTTTGAGCGATCACGTGAGTGCTATTCGTATAGGCGCAATCAAGAAGCAAAACTTCCGGATTATCGTCGATGAAATCGTAAAGCTTGCGTGAACCAATCACAAAACTAGAAACAATTTTTCCAGGATGTTTCTTTTTAAGCCTTCCGTTGATGGCCCCACTTTTATAAAGATCGACCACTCCATCGGAAAACATTTCAGAATGTATGCCTAAATCAACATGTCCTTTGAGCGAATGCAAGACTGCATTGGGAATTGCTCCAATTCCTAATTGCAAAGTTGCTCCATCTTCAACAAGCGAAGCGATATGTCGTCCAATGGCACTTTCGGCATCAGTAGGCTCTCCTGCTTCAGCGGCATGAATGGGCTCATCAACCAAACTAAAAGCATGTACTTTTGAAATATGAATTTGCGAGTCTCCAAAAGTTCTTGGCATCTGCTTGTTTATTTGAGCAATGATCATCTTAGCACTTCTGACTGCTGAGATAGCTATATCGACAGAAGGACCAAGGCTACACATTCCATGAGCGTCTGGGGGAGAAAGCTGAATCAGCGCCACGTCAAGGGGAATGACTTTATTATAAAAAAGGGCGGGAATCTCACTTAAAAAAATAGGGATATAATTTGCACTTAGATTTTCACACGCCCCTCGCATATTGGAGCCATTGAAAAAGTTATTCACAGTAAAGCTTGCCGCATATTCGCTTTTTGCATAAGAGCAATCACCTTCTGTATGCAGTTGGTAAAGATGAACATCCCTAAGGCTTGAAGCGCGTCTAACCATTGCCTTAATGAGCAATTGCGGCGCCGAAACTCCAGAATGAATAAAAATATTTTGCTTAGAGCTTAAAAACTCTACACATTGCTCAATTGTCATTTCTTTGGCCGTCATTTGCAATTCTCACATGTTAAACTTGTAAACTTATTAGTGAGGGCATCTTAATAGAAAATAATATAAAAATCATTAAAGATTAGTAGTTAAATACATCATTTTAAAGTAATTATGGGCCTTATGAAAACCATCCTCTTCGCACTTTTGCTCTTATGCCTCTCACTTCCCTCTTTTGCGGTTGTTTCCATAAAAACGAAGGCCTTGGCCCTTCTTGAGACTGATCGCGATTATGTTTTTGAAGTTCAAACTTCAAAATTTCAAAAAGTTATTCTGGATTGCGCCAGCTTTATCAATGAAATTGTTTTTTATGAAGAGAAAAAAGCGCTCTTTCGCTTCTATCTCGAAGGTGACGACTGCCAAAGAATGTATGACATCCTGGCAGATGCTCTTGAAAAAAAATACACTGCGTGTTTTGAAATTGAATCCGATGTGAATACCTTAAATGTCACTCTCAATGAGAACTGTCACTAAGGAGCTTTGTAAAACTCAACTCACTAATCTAGCTTTATAATATTTATGGAAGCACTTGTGCCAATCTGCTCCATGAAAGACAATGTATCTGTGAATTAATTTTTTTATTTATATTGTTTTTTTTTGTAACAATCAGACAAGGTACTTTTAATTCAGTACTAAATCTATGCACGGCATGAGAAACATCTGGATTACCTTCTTTGACTTCAATTAAAAGCCAAGGTTTATTATTTAAGCACATAAGAAAATCAACTTCTGCACCATCATGAGTTCGTACAAAGTGAAGGGAGAATTTTTCCCCAAAACGATCGCAATACAACTCGCAGGCCCGTATAAGCGAAGATGCCACATAGTTTTCAAATTTATTCGTTTCAGCATTGGCCCAATCAGTAAAATACCATTTTTTTTCTGATTTATAAGCGCGCCTAATATTTTTTGAGTAGGGGGAGATAGGAAACAATAAATGAACCTTATGAAGCATTTCCATCCAACGCTTGACATTGGAATGTGAAGTTTCAATGTCCAGTCCTAAATTTCGGTAGCTAACAAGGTTACCTACTGAAGGTGCAATTATTTCAACCAAGTTTTCGATTTTATCTACTTCGCTAATTCTTGATAAATCGCGAATATCTTCAGTGACAATCAATTCATTGTGTTGATTTGACCAACGTTTATAAAAAGATTCTGTCCCTTTAAAAAAGGGTTCCGGAAATCCTCCACAAGTTAACAATGTGTCTAAGTTTTTAAAATCGGACATCGAAGTGGCCATTGAGATTAATTCAGTGGCCGATTTTGGCAAAATAAAATCATT
>JAGOVS010000101.1:6672-10051 GCA_018060625.1 Bacteriovorax sp.
ATTGTTGTTTGCGTTGATTTAAGAGAAGAGAGTCTCACTATTCTCAAAGAATTAAAAAAGAGAATCGACCTTAAAGAGGCCAAGGTTCATTTGATCCATGCTTTTGAAATTCAAGTCGGCGTGATGGAGTTTACGGCCATCGTGTACCCTACTCCAAACCAGTACCCTGAAATAGAAAAAAGTGTTCAAGGGATTCTCTCAAATCTTCAGAAAGATTTAGGATTAGGTGATGGACAAGTTGAAAAGCATTGCTTTTTTGCCTCTTCAAAAGAGCAGACCATTAAAGATTACCTCGATAATCAAAAAGCTGACATGGTCGTCGTTGCGACGAGAGGAAAACATGGTATTGAGGGATTTTTTGCCAGCTCCCTGGCCGATTTTCTCTGCAAGTACTCAACTTGTGACGTGCTTGTGATGAGACCACTGAAATAAGCAGACAAGATAGCTATTCTTCTTCATTATCTCGCTGCAATTGTGATCGTGATCGTATCAGCATAAGTTCCCTGAACCATCAGCTCAGGGAGCTTTCCCCTATTGGCCGGGAAATCGTCATTTAATGGTGGCCATATTAACTAGCTTTTTTATTTTCAACGAATACCTTTCTAAGAACATCATTAATCAGGGTCGCATAAGAAATATGATGTTTCTTGGCTAAACGCCTAACAGCATCTAAAACATCCGAATCAAAATTGGCAGTAATTTTTTCTTTAGATGATTTCTTCAAACAAGGCAATGTAGATAAATCTACATCAATTTTCCCCAAAAATGCTTCTGGTAAATTATCTACTTTTTTTAGTGCTTGCTTTATACTTGGTTTTTTCATCTTTGCCATGTAGTGCCTCCCAATATTTCCAGAGTATTTCATAATTCTCATGGATGTACTTTATTATTCCCTTTAACGTATGTTTTGAAAATTTTGTAGAACCGATTACATGCAATGTTTCTAATGAAATTTTGACTTCTGCCTTCTCACCTTTTGCAATCACATGAACATGCGCTGGTCCATGCTCTTTTGGTGGAGCGTATACTTTAATTTTCCATTTCGAGTTTTCTATAACTGTTCCAACCTTCATAGATTTGCTGATCCCTCCGATCCATTAAATGCCAGATTCGCTTGCATACATTTTAAAACTTTACCATACTTCTGTATGTATTTAAAGCCATATCAATTAAAAAAACACACCCTGTAATTCCGTACAATTATGCATAAAACTCTATAGGTAAAAGTCATTTTACAAAAATGTTATCTTTGTTTTTAATTATCTCGCTGCAATTGTGATCGTGATTGTATCAGCATAAGTTCCCTGAACCATCAGCTCAGGGAGCTTACCTACGTAACTCATCTTAAGATTTCTATTAATATTCACAGGTCTTGAAGTGCTTCTGGTAAAAGTGGTCCCCGCCACTTGAGACAAATTTACATTTGAGCCGTTAAGTTTCATTGTATAAGTAAAAAGTTCAGGGCCATCGACTCTTTTAAGCTTTCCCCTATTGGCGGAGGAAATCGTCATTTTGTATCCAGTTTTTGAATTTGATTTCTCATTTATGGTGGCCACCAATAAATTTGACTTTGAGGCAGTAAGATCAAGAGATGCTGCTATTGGTTCTGCAGTAACGACTAGACTCACGACTCTTGTGACTTGTCCTTTAAAGAGAGCTGATCCGCTTAAGGCACTGAAGGCCTGAGAGGAAACTAAAAAAAGACAGAAGAAAATTATCAAACGTTTTATCATTGGGATACTCAAAGTCTTATTTTTAAAGATTAAGATCAAGGGCTTAAATAATATTAACCTTTGCTGAAAAATATTTCAGTTTGACTAAAATGGGAAATTTTTGCCTATTTTTCGGACATTTTTTATGATCAGGGATAATTAGTCATAGATAATTCAACTTATCTTTTTGTTAAATTAAATAATTAAAATCCCAAGTCAAAGTAACAGATATATCCAATCATTTTACTCTCTTATTATTTCTTCTTTTTCCATTAAGAAAGTCTTTTAATCCACCGATAGTTCAAGTTAATGAATCAACATTACTAAGGAATAGATAACAGTGTGAGAATTCAAGTAATAGGATTTTCTCTATTTTTAAATCAGATAAAGCTTTTTTTTAAAGCTCCCATTTTATTTTCTCTTTTTTTCGCCCTCATTTTGGTAAGCTGTAAAAAGAGTGCAGTCAATGATCAATCAGGTCAGATCACTGCTCTCTCTCCATCTACGGGAGTGACTGCGGGGGGAACACTTGTTAGTATTAAAGGATTAAATCTTGGTTCAACTTTGTCGGTTAAGATTGGAAATAAAGCGTGTGAGATTTCGAGTATCTCTTCAGAAGAAATTAATTGTACGACTCCCTCAAATGCTACTGGTTCATACGACGTATTAGTGGCCGTCAATAAAATACAAACCTTTCGATTAAGCGCAGGCTTTTCATATTTACCAGACCCGACAATTACAAGTATTTCTCCAAACAATGGTCTCAGCTCAGGCGCAACCCTCGTCACCATTGTTGGAAAAGAATTTAAAGAAGGCGCCATTGTTGATTTTGGGGGAGCGAATTGTGAGAATGTGGAAGTTATCAGCTCAACTACACTTACATGCACAACAACACTCCATTATGGTGGAACTGTTGACGTAACAATTACCAATACCAATAACCAATCTGGTACATCCGTTGCGGCATTTACCTATATTGCTCCACCAACTGTAAGTCATATTTCTCCAAGCGCTGGTGCCCTTTCTGGATCAACAACCATAACGTTGACGGGGTCTAATTTTCTAACTGGCATAACGGTAAATCTAGGTGGAGGAAATTGCAGTGACGTAAGAATTCTAAGTCAGAATTCTCTTACTTGTATGACTCCTGCCCATGCCGCAGGTAGTGTTTCAGTAACAGTCACTAACAGCGATTCTCAATCACAAACGGTTGCAGGTCTCTATACTTATCAAGCAGCTCCTACTCTAACAAGTGTCTCTCCTAATGAGGGACCCCTAGGAGGAAATACCTCGGTCATTTTGACGGGGACAAATTTTTCTTTTGGAGCTATCGCTAAATTCAATGCCAAGCCTTGCACTAATCAGCTCATTTTAAGCACAACATCCATAAGCTGTACAACTCCTTTGCAATTTTTCACCGGGGCCTTTGATATCACAGTCACAAATCTAGATAATCAAGTAGCTACTTATTCCAGTGCTTTTACTTATAATAATCCTCCTACCATTACGAGCATTTCACCTAATTCTGGATATGCCATTGGTGGTACTGCTATTACTATAACGGGAACGGGATTTAGATCAGGAGCAAGTGTTGATCTTGGAGGAGTGGCCTGTACGGTAACACTCTTAAGTGCTACCTCAATAACTTGTACAACTGCTGCTCATGC
>JAGOVS010000281.1 GCA_018060625.1 Bacteriovorax sp.
ATATAAAAGGCTCCTTAGGGGGCCTTTTTTTATGCCTAAAAAAATTCTGATAGACTTCGAAAAAATTAAAGATCCTTATTCTGGGCTAGGTCAATTTTGCTCACATTTAAAATTTTATTTTGATCAAAGCCAGTTAAATCTTAATTACTGGATTCCAGGAAAATGGCAAAAACTTGCGAAAAAATGCCATCATTTTTTGCCAAAAAGTGCTGTTTTCCATGCTGTTCATCAAGACTCCCCTTATCTTCCCAACTTTAAAAAAACAAAATACATCCTTACCATTCATGATCTCAATGCTCTTTATGAGCAAACTCAATTTGGCAGTGGCGACTATTATAAAAAGAAATTACAACACAAGATTGATCATGCTTCAGTCATCACATTTATTTCTGAATTCACCAAAGAGGAAGTGAGAAGACATTTTAAAGTAGACCTCTTAAAAACGAAAGTTATCTACAATGGCATTTCGCTGGGAGAACATTCCACTCCTCCCCCCAAAATACCAACAAAACCCTTTCTTTTTTCAGTGGGAACAATTCTTCCTAAAAAAAATTTCCACGTTTTAATCGATTTTTTAAAACAAATTCCTGACTATCAACTCATCGTGGCCGGAACAACTTTTCACTCCTATGCAGCAGAAATGCAAAAAAGAATTGAGGAAGAGGGTTTAACGGATCGATTTTTTCTTGTTGGTACAATTGATGAGCCTCAAAAGCTTTGGTATTACCAAAATGCTAGTGCCTTTATTTTTCCCTCTCTGCTCGAAGGATTTGGGCTTCCTGTCGCTGAGGCCATGAGTTTAGGTCTGCCTCTCTTTCTCTCTGACAAAACTTCATTACCGGAAATTGGAGGCCCTGACGCCTACTATTTTAAAAACTTTGAACCTGATTATATGCGGGATGTTTTTTTAACAGGAATGCAAGATTTCAGTATTGAAAAAAAGAATCGCCTCAAAGAGAGATCTAAAATGTTTGATTGGAAACAAGCGGCCAGTCGTTATCTTGAACTTTACGAAAATATTTAATTATTTCCCGTTTTTATTTTTTTATTCATCATTCGATAAAAAAATCTTTTGATATCCCAACGTAAAAATCGAACCTTTGCATGAAGATAATCATAGAGAAAATGCTTTATCTGGCACTTCGGTGCAAACCAATAATTGATTCTATCTCTGGCAATGACAGCATAACCCTTAGAGTGCAAAAAACGACGTACTGATTTATCAGAATCCTTAAAATTATCTTCAGTCACAATGAGGGCCGGTCTAAATTTAACAAAGTCAAAACTCTTAAGCACTTCATGCTCATGACCTTCAACATCGATTTTTAAAAAATCAACGTGATCCAAATTTTCTGCCTCATTCATGATGTTAGATATTTTTCTTACTTGAACGGCCGTTTTATGAACTGCTCCTCCACTTTTGATCACATGATTGCCAAACTCTTGGGTATAATGAAAACGCGAAAGTCCGTGTAAATTCCCAGGACCTTCTACAATATAAAAATCTAATTCCCCTTCATTAGACGAAATGGCATTTTGAAAAACGGGAGAGGTTCGAACCAGTTTTAAATGTTGGGCCAACTTCGGATTGGGTTCAATGAGAATCCCACTCCATCCTTGGTTTTCTAATTCATAGGTCATACTGCCAATAATGCCATCATTGGCCCCGACATCGACAAATTTTCCCTTAGTGAGATTGAGCTTATGAGTAAAATAATTTAAAGGATACTCATAATCTGCTTTCATTAAATCTTCCTGTAATTTTTGTATTCGCCTAAGCGGTAACCGGTTATTTTTTCAAAAGTATCACTAAGGATGAGACCAATAATGTTTCTGCCATAACTCAAAGGAAGAGACATTAAATCTATTGGATTTTTATTTTTTTCAATCCAATTCTTCATAACCAAAGGATGGGTTTTTTCAAACTTCCGAAGGCCCCAATTCCTTTCGTATTCAAATTCTTTTTTTCCAACGTGTCTCTTATTGTCCACTCCATGATAAAAAGTGTCAAAGAGTACTACCTTCTTTTTCATCACTTGCTGGGCGCGGGCCCAACCATAATGAAAAATGCGTGCGGGAATTAACCTTGCTTTAATTTTACTGTCATCTGCCGCTCTAAAACCCTGAGCGTCGAGCCACGACTTAATACCCTTGTGATTGCGTATTAAACGTACTTCTCTGCGATAGAGATTACGAGTGTATTTGTAGGTGTCAACGTTGCCATAAAAATGCATATAATTAAAAATAAGACCATCAAGCGTGGGATTTTTCTCCATTTCTTCAATCCCTTGAAGAATAGACTTTAAATCTTCTTCATGTATGCACTCATCACCTTGGATATATTGACAATAATCTCCAGAACAATGAGAGAGCGCGATATTCGTTTGTTGAGAAAGAATGAGTCCACTTTTAGTAATACTGGGATCCCACCAACTTTTAACAAATTTAAATTTTTCTTCTTTGAGATGCTCAGTTAAATAAGCATAGGTCCCATCGTCTATTAAGAGTGCTTGGTCATCAAAACCAACATTGATGATAACTTCATCACAGATAGGGGCAATAGAGAGCACACTCTCGAGTATTGGGTACCCGAGAGTGAGACCATTTTTAATAAAAGTAAAACCTGAAATTTTTTTTGTCATCAAATCAAGGCCCAGCTTTTAGAAAAGCCCCGCTGGATCCATCGTTTGAAGTGTGTTGATAACATGTCTTAAAAATTTTGATCCAACTTCCCCATCGAT
>JAGOVS010000282.1 GCA_018060625.1 Bacteriovorax sp.
TATTTAGTTTTTTTGGTATCCCAAAGAAGAGTCCTTGTTCATTATTTTAGGCACCCTAATTTTTGCATTACTGGCATTGTTTGGTAAAAAACTTTTTTATGTAAAATCGACTAAACTCAAATAAACGACTAAGGCGGATAAATAGTGAAATATGAATTTTCTATCGTGATTATTTAAATCTTGACTATTATATAAACTCTAATAAATTTTATAAATGAAAAATTATATAAAAATCACAGTCTTTATTGCTCTAACAAGCTTAGCCGCCTCGGCTAAAAATAACCCTTCTTTTGACTGCCGTAAGGCAAGTACAGAGGTGGAAAAAACTATTTGCACTTCAGGCCCTCACCTTCTTGGTGAACGAGACTCATTACTTGGAGTGGAGTTTAAGCGCGCTAAAGAATCATTGGTTGGTAATCCTAAGCTCGCCGCCGATTTATTGACTTCGCAAATAGAGTGGGCCGACAATCGCAAATTCTGTATTTTATACTCAAATTCGGAGAAAGAAGCATGTCTTCTTGGAACTTATGATCGGCGCATCGCTTTTCTTAAAGCAATTGCAAGCAATACGACATCTTTGGTGGGAAATGAAGTTCAACCGATAAATTGTTCGCAGTTTGCAATAGGTAGCAACTGGCAGAAATCTTCGCTTTCAAGCGAGAATTCAAAAAAACTTTATGGATATTTATCAGCAGAGGCTGACAATTGCTGGAAGCAATTCGCAGCTTATCCTGAACAACGTCTACGCTTAGCTTTAGCTTATATAAAGCTTGCTTTAGAATCCGAATTAGGCTGCAAAGAAGCAAGTCAACGTTTTGATGAATTCGCTCTTGATCAAGGCTTTACTGTCTACTTGCATTATCGACTAAAATGTCACCTTGAAAGTGATTCGCAACTCATAGAGCTCATAAACAAACGGGCAGACTCAATGAAGGCCAGTGCTGAAGAGAATTATCAAAAATTACAAACCATTCTGCTGAACTCTCCGCTTTGGGCGCAGATCAAAAAGGAACATGTCTTCCTTGAAAATATTTTCAAAACAAGCACATTTCTAAAAAAACACAGTAATGCCAAACATTACATGAAAAGTTGGGGGGTCCTTCTAAAGAGATCTCAAGCCTTACCTCACGAGTGTGGTGAAAGTGGCGGAGACAGCGGCTGCGTGAAGCTCAAAATAGGTTCGGTCAAAGAACAAGTCACAATTCAAGTTCATTTTTTGCTTAATGAAGCTAGTACCAATGAGGATGCTAGAACCGCTGATGTAACTGCTGTTGAATTTTTTGATAATTCCGGCAAGATTCGTCTTGTAAAGGTTGATAAGTTGGCCAGCCTTTCTTTTATTGAGGGAAAATGGACCATACACTCTGTAGATTGCGACGATAACGGAATTAGTTATTTGGTGATTAATTCTATACAGTCCGAAAATATACAGTTCGGGAAGTTTTCTGATTGGGAATTGAATTCCACTAATATTATATGGCAAAAATATAGTGTTGATACAAAAAATGCAAAACTTATAAAAAGTGAAGAGGGTTGTGCCTCCTTGAAAAATCCTAGTTTGTAGATTAAAATGAATTTTTAAACAATTTATTTAATCGAAATGTTTCTGGAGTTAGTATGATAAATAAAATTTTTACTCTTATTCTTATTTTATTATCAAGAGATGCATTGGCCTTCATGTCGCATTCACATATATCCGGATCAGATTATGCTACAATTATCTTTATTATATTAATATGCCCCTTGTGCTTGACTATTGGATTATACATTGCGAATAAAAAATCATCTTTAAATAACGAATTAGTCATTTATATTGAAGTGATCATTATCAGTATCTTTATTTACGGATGCTCTGATTTGACTGATTCATTTATTGGTATAGCTCCCTTTTTCTTTTCAGTTTTTTTGTCTCAATCTTTAATTTTTTTTCCCTTTCTAGTAAAGAATTACAAAAATAATGACAAAATTATTGATCAGAAAAGAGAAAATTATAGAATGAAATAGTACTTACAAAGGTCAGGAGAAATTTTAAGCTATGAAAGATAAATTATTATTGCTGCTTGTAGGTTGTGTTGCCGCTTTCGGAGCATGGGCCTATTGGCATTATAGTGGTGAATATCGTTTTACTCTTTTTAACCTGATAGTTTTCATTTCGTTATTTCTTGAAAATCGAAATCTACGGAAACAGCTCAACGAATTAAAAAAAGTAACTGAACAAGAAGCATAAGTTCCACTATTTATTTTTAAAAATGAGTTAAAATATTTAAAAATAATAATTGCAAAACGAAATTAAAAGCACCCCAAAGAAGTGAAAATATAAAAGCATCCTTAATATTTAACCTCAATATTTTCCAGGATAGTATTAAAAATACAATTAATGAAATAAAGCCAGCTCCCCCGTTGTTAAAAATCAAATCCATAATTGAGTTAAAGATCAAAATTGCAACGAATAAGATCCACGGTGCAGCTCCCATTTCTGTGCTAGTAAATACCATTTTGGCCATGAGTTTATAAGCTAAATAAAAACTCATAGCGCTTGCAAGTAGCGTAACAATCATAAAGTGAACCCTTATTGACTAGGCCTATGTTAAAAAAGAGAAGAGAGGGCAGGCTAAGTTTTATGCATAATAATTCGCGAATCACCATTTTGTGAAACAATTATATTTATATCAAATCCAGATACTCCTGGCTTAATATTGAGAATTTGAGGGGGGGCCACTTTTTGACCATTTCTT
>JAGOVS010000102.1 GCA_018060625.1 Bacteriovorax sp.
AATTGTCTATGAAATGGATAGCGAAAATCGCGGCATCGAACATCTCTATCAGGATAGTTATCGTAAGGGCACAAGAGTCGGGCGCATCGAATTGAAGGCCGAGGCCCTAAGAGAGGGAATCATTCTTAATCAAAAGGACAACCATATCATTGTGCGCATTCATAGTGATAATTATGATGCTGATCGCGGAGGGGTTCTTTATATAGATACCCTTTATAGTGGAATCAGTGGGGAGCGCAGAGAATACGTCATGGAAATGGCCATGGATAAAGAGGGGCCAGTTTTGCTTCGAGATAAAAAACCTTTTAACAAAATGGCCTTTGTTGCCAAGAGATCAAAAGTTTTTGGCATCATCGGGATAGAGAGAATTAACTTTAATTAGAGGGTGCCATCAACCAAATTGTGTCGCTAGTGCGACACAATTTGGTTGATGGCACTTTTTTGTGTGATAAAAAGAAAGATTGTTTGAAGGAGAAAAAAACTCCCTAAGAAGATGGCCCCTCCTTCACTAAAACCATAAGAATGCAGACCTGAGGCCAAGATATAATTGACTCCAAACCACGCCATCATAACACTCATAAAGGCCGCGGCCGTAACCGTGATAAAGCGAGCAGGTCTTATCCAAGAAGTATGTCGACCATGTAAAATGGCCATATAAATACAGAGAACAATCAAGCTCCATGTCTCTTTTGGGTCCCATCCCCAAAATCTTCCCCATGAATAATCGGCCCAGACTCCTCCTAAAATAACCCCGGCGGCCAACATAACAGTTCCCCATTTTAGAGTCGTATAGATAATATCAGCGTAGTAAAGTTCCTCTTTTTGGGTTAGTTGCCCCCATTTGCGTTTTGCAAGAACAGTGTTGGCAAGAATCCAGCTCAAAGCGAGTGCCCCATAGGAGAGGATGACACAAGTAACGTGAGTCGATAGCCAAAAGTTATCTCGTAAAACGGGAACGAGTGGTGAGATTGTTGCCGTCAGCATTCCATTGGCGAAGTTAAGCATCATGAGCGTGCAGACGTTGTAGCCTAATCCTATAGACACATAAATTTTTTCTTTTTTGAAGTGACCTAAAATAAGAGCAAGTAATAAAGAGCCAAGGCCCGAAAAGAGCACGGTCTCATACATGTTTGTAATAGGGGCCCGTCCAGAAATAAGAACTCTTAAAGTGATTAAGACCAATTGAACGATTGTTGATAGAACTGCAAAAACAAGTGTGATGGAGAAATTTTTAAAAAGCACGAGGGTCGCAAGGCCGATAATGGTAAGAGCTAGGGCCCAGCTGGCAAGTCCTGCTTTGGCATAATAGAGTTCTAATTCATATTTTTGGTTGCCTGCAATTTGATCATAATCCATTTTTGATTGAAGCAGAACTGGAAGAAAAGGATCCCCAGCTGATTTGGTTTTTTGAGCGATAACTTTCTCTTCAGTTAAAAAGGAAATAAGTGGGGCCCATTCGATGTGATGATTGAGGGTACTGGCCAATACCCAATTTTCTCCGGCCTTGATTTCTTTATAGAGAGCGATGTTGTTATAAAGTTTTCCAATGGCCTTTTTGTAAGATTCATTCTCTTTAATCATCCTCACTTCAGATTTGATGGCCTCGTCTTGAGTGAGTAATTGTTCATAGCTAATTATATGTTCGTCATTTTTGAGATTCAAAAATTTCATGAGGTCGACATGATCAATACGTGCTGTGAGTTTAATATCACTTGGGAGTCCCATCCCATTAAGAGAGAGTAGGCAGTAAGCTTCTACGGCCGAAAAGTCGCCGACTTTTGTTTGGCCAGTTAAGTTTTTGATGACCTCGGCCGCGTGAACGTAAAGAGGTTTAACTCTGCCACCCTGGAGAATAGGGAGAACTTCGAGCTCTTTTTTGCAAAAATAGCTGTCAGAAGCCTGAAGAGGCAAGGACAATAAAAGCATCAATAGACTAAGAGAGAAGAGGGTGTTGACCATTTTTTTCATACAGAAGCTCCAGAATCTTTTTTTGATTTTTTAGAATTTAAATTATAGTGCCAGATGGCCCCCAAAACGAGCATCAAAGAGCCTAAGTATTTTAGGGTTCTTCCTTGATCGACGTTGACTGCGAGTGTGGTGCTGTATTCTCCTTGATTGTCTTGAGAATAAGAAGCCTGATAAAAGGTGAATCCACCCTGCTTCATTGGATTATTCATAAAGACATGATGTGAGCTCGTCACACCATCGGCAAAGAGTTTAACAAAGGATTCATAGCTGGCCGGATTATCAGTTCCGGGATCCTTATCCATTTTGAATTGAGTCAGGGCCAGTTCAAAGGGGAGATTAAGTGTTTCTTTTGTGATTTCAATAATGACTTTTTTGCCTTGAACTAATAAAGAAAGAGGCGAGTAATTAGTCACCCAGTATTCTTTGCCAAGAATTTCTAGTCTCGCGGCCCTGATGTCGCCTTTAATGAGGGCCCCATTTTTCTGTATAGGGACAACGGCCTGGGGGAGATTGAAAGGGACAAGTTTTTCTTGATGATCAGTTAAGCTTATTTCCGCTCCCATCCAAGGGAGGATGGCCGAAGGGCCTTTTAATTTAAGATCGACGACTTTCCATGATTGATCTGCCTTTGAATAGAAGGCCGCTTTTTGTCCAAATAAAAAAAGATTGGGTTTGTCTTCAAATAATTTTTTAGAAAAGGCCCGCATGACAGATTTTTCATCACTTTGGAGTTTGGTGTCCATGGGAAAAGGAGAGAAGTCAGGAAAAAAAGTGAGGAAAGTATTGTTGAAGGCAATCACCAGGAAGCGATTGTTTGCACTCGTCGTTTTAATGGCGATCCCTTTGGATTCTGGCGTAAAGCATTCTGCTGTTTGGGAATTCCAAATAATGATCTTGGAAGCATTTTGCTCTTCAAAGCAATGAGCAATTTTTTCGGGATAATAATTAAATGTTAAAGGCCCCATGGTGCTCGTCGATTGAAAGTCATTTCCCGCTTCTGGGTGAATCGAAAGAGTGAGGTCTTCTTCTGCAAAGGCATTTTTAAAATGATATTTTGACGAATGAATTTGAGCGTCAGCTGGGTACTGATTGATGGGATCACTCCAGACAAATCGTCCCTCTGCAAAGGGGAGATAGTCTTTTAGAGAAATCAATTCATAGGATTCATCAATATTTTTTTTAAAGGCAGTATAGGGAAGAAAAGTGCTGACTTGTTTTCCTTCTGTCGGATAGGTGATTTTTAAAATATCATTAGAAAGAATGACTTGGCGGTTTGGCTCGTTGGGGGCCAAGGTGATTTGTCCATCCACCCCTGCGATATAGGTTATGAAAGATCCCATACCGATAATAATGAGGCCAGCATGAATGGTGTAGAAGCCGTAGAGCCTTTTTTTAGGAGGGAGTCTTAAGGTCGTGGCAAAGATAATCGAGAGAAGCATTCCAAATTGGACCAACATAAAAAAAGGTGTTTTATAGACGACTCTATTGGCAAAGTCGGTTCCATAATAACTTTCTAAAAAAGTTCCAACAATCATGCATAGGGTGAAGAGGGCAATGACAACAACGGCGAACTTTAAGCTTCCAATAGAGCGCTCGATACTGTCCCAATTGAAATGGACGAATTTTTTCATGGGTTATCCATAGAGTTAAATTTATTGCTCACAATGTATCACTTATAGAGGAGAGGGTGAAATGAATTTCACTCTTTTATCAAAGAGCGGCACAGAGCAGTGAGACCAAAAAGGATGGGTTGATGAATAAGGTAGATGAGTAAAGAATGTTTACCCAAATAGTTCAGAGATCTAACGATACGATTTTCTTCTGGGAGTTTGAGAAGATGCCAACCTTTATGCGTGGCAAATATTCCAAGAAGGCCGGCCCCTATCCAAGGAAAAGGAGCAATATAGTCCCAGGATTCATGGGGAAGAGAAAACCAAGGAATATTTTTATCCCAAAAAACTGAGGGAATAAAAAGTAAAAGAGCAATGCCCAGTGAGAGTTTTGGGAATTTCAAAAAAGGCAGCAGCATAAGTGAGATGATAGCTATGGCATGGAGAGTTCCAAAATAGATCCAATTGAGAGGAAAGAGGATATAGGTGACAATGGAAATCAAGAGGGCCAGCGCCCCAATTTTGCCAAACCTTTTATTAAAGGCCGACCAATGAATCTTTTCTCCATGGGCCAACGTAAGGGACATGCCTACGGCAAAGAGAAAAAGAAAAACAATCAAGCGTGGCAATGCGTACCAAAAGGGGGCACGCATGATATCAATGGAAATAAATCCAAAATTGTTTAAATCAAAACAGAAATGAAAAAAAATCATCAAAAGGATGGTGAAGCCCCGGATCTCGTCTAGTATTGTACTTCTCGAATTGAATTTCTTTGTTTTCATCTCTATGATTGTCCCATGGAATACTTAACTCTCAAAAAAAATTCTTTTAAAAAATGGTTAATAATTTTTACCCTTCTTTTTGTCTTTGCTGTTTTCTATGGGTTCTATTTCTTAAAAAGCTCCATGGCCCCAATGGATGGAGTGATTCATTTAAAAGATCTTGACGAAAAAGTTTCTGTGATACGCGATCAATATGGAATTCCTCATATCAAGGCTCAATCAGCTCGGGATGCGGCCCGATCTTTGGGCTTTGTCGTTGCAAGCGAGCGCTTGTTTCAAATGGAAATGCAGCGAAGAATGGCCAATGGAGAGCTCTCTGAAATTTTTGGACCAAAAACGCTTGCAAGTGATAAATTATTTAGAACTCTTGGTCTTAGAGCAAGAATGAGTGAAATGCTTCAGCGTAAAAAAGATCTCAATCTCATCGATCCTCAAATGCAATGGGAGATAGAGGCTTTTTACGAGGGAGTTAACCAATTTCAAAGCACTCAAAAACTCCCCATAGAATTCACTCTTCTCGGTATTAAGCCACGAGCTTTTAGTGTACTCGATGCTTATGCTTTTATGGGGGTGATGAGCTTTAGTTTTGGCGTGGCCACCAGCGCTGAGCCATTGATGACTAAACTTAGGGCCCGTTTAGGCGAGGAGTTGTCCCGTGAACTTCGCAATGACTTAACTCCTTATGAGATGAGGTTGCAGCAAAATCAAAAGCATCAACAAATAAAAGAAGAGTTGTTGTTAAAAACTAAACGAGTTGTTGATGCGGATTTTCTTCGTTATCCAGTCTCTGCGATTTTAAAAGATCTAGAGCAGGGCTTCACTTTATTTGAGGGCTCAAATGCGTGGGTGCTCTCAGGAAAACGCTCAACATCGGGCCATCCCCTGCTTGCGAATGACCCTCACATCGCTTATTCCAATCCTGGGGTGTGGTTTGAGGCCCATGTTAAAGCTTTAGACTTTGAAACCTACGGGCATTTTCTGCCTTTGCTGCCTTTTCCAGTGCTCGCCCATAATCAAGAGAGGGGGTGGGGTCTTACCATGAGTTTAGTGGATGACATGGACTTGTACCGTGAAAAAATAAATCCGCAGTTTAAATCTTATGAAGTCAGAGGAAAGAAATACGCTTATAAAGAACGATTTGAAAAAATTGCGATTAAGGGATCACGGCCCTTTGAAATGGTCGTGATTGAAACTGAGCATGGCCCTTTGATGGATGACGTTTTTTCTAGTCCTGAAGATAAATCAATAGCACTTAAATGGGCCTTTCGCTCTTTGGATAATGATCCGCTCTTTGCTCTTTATAAAATGGGGCGAGCTAGGAGTATGCAAGAGTTCAAAGCGGCGGTGGCCTTAGGCGTCTCCCCTGGTCTTAACGTGCTTTATGCAGATAAGAAAAATATAGCCTGGTGGATGTTTGGAGAAATTGCCCAGAAGTCAGTGCATTCGTCTAGCGACTTTATTTTAGATGGAAGCTCCGGCCTTGATGAATACACAGGTGTTTTAAGTTTTGATCAAAAGCCCTATTTAGAAAACCCCAGTAATGGTATTATTGTTTCGGCCAATGCCAGACCGGTGGGAGCCGCCGAGAAGATGGAGAATGTGAGAGGAGACTGGCAATCCTCTGATCGTTTTCAAACCCTTTCTTTTATACTCAATCAAAAAAACGTTTGGAGTATAGAGGAGCTCAAGGAGCTTCAGGGCCTGAATTTGAATTTAGAAAATAAGCAAATTTTAAAAGAACTCATAAGTGGGGTAGATTTTCAAAATTTATGGAAAAAAGAATGGGGAAAAAGCTATTTAGAAATTTTGAATAAATGGGATTTTATCTCTGATCAAGACTCGCAGGCGGCGGCACTTTATTATTCTTGGTGCAGAGAAATAAGCAAACTTCTCTTAAAGGACTTATCGCCTGAAGAATTTGAAACTTTTAGTCGATTGCCGAATCAGTGGAATTTTTTCAAACGAGTTGTAAGTAATCCACATTCTCCTTGGTGGAAAAGAGTTGATCGCAAAACGATTTTTACTGAGGGTCTAAACAATGCTATTCTTGCTTTAAGGCAGGAGCTTGGAGAGGATTCACAGGAATGGACCTGGGGCCATTTACATACTTTAGAATTTGTTCATCCTATTGGACGAATGAAGCCTTTTGATAAAATCTTTAATGTGGGGCCTTTGAAAATGGGAGGAGCATTAAATGAGATTAGCAACCTTAAGTCCTCTGGATTGAGCGATGGATTTAAAGTTAAGGCCGGTCCTTCGACAAGACGTTTAATCGATTTTGCCAGACCTGGAGTTGCTTTTGGACTTTTGCCAACAGGGAATTCAGGCCACCTCCTGTCTCCCTATTATAAAGATCAATTGGATCTTTTTTCTAAGGGAAAGTATAGAGAAGAGTGGCTTGAGGAAGCAGAGATTCTTTCTCACAAGACCCATGAACTTATTTTAACGCCTTAAGTGCAAAGGAATATTGCGAATGAAACTGAGTCTAAGATCCCAAAATATTTTAAAAGATCGTTTACATGAGTCAGAAAAAAGTGAATCAGCTCAAGGGCGTTGGGAGTTTTCCCTTCAAGCAAATGGCGAATCATTTTTGAGCAGTCTCATTGTTTACCTGTCCTACTCCCTGCCTCATTCGGCCGCACCGCTCAGGGAAGAGGACCTCCTTTTTCTTGAGACGCTCTCGCGACTAAGTTCAGGCAGAAGTGTTGAGACCTTAAATCGAATGACTTTTAGAGAAATTGAAAACTATCTGAGGGATGAAAATCATGAAGCGGCCTTCGATGTTTTGGTTGAGAAGCCGTTTATAGAAAGCTTTGAGCGGGTTAAAAATTCCCTTTTGGCCTCCATTTTAAAGAAAAAGTTAAAAGAAATCTCTTTTGATCGAGTCTTAGAAGAGACGTTTCATACGGACTGGGACGCCCTAACATTTGTGGAAAAAAATCGCTTAGGTATGCTTTTTATTTCTCAGATCAATTCCCTTTTCCCCAATGAAAAGGGCCTACAATTGCTCTTAGTTGAAGGTGACATCGTAAACATCATATCTAATGGATTTCCTCTCAGTCTTGACGTTCTCAAGGACACCCTCAATGACTATTTTCTAGGGAGTGATGGCAAAACTTCGCTCAAAGTGGTTGCCGCTTTGTGAATTCTTAGAGTAAAATTGCTCTTGTTCAACTTTTTATATGATGAAGTCATTTAAGAATTTTTCAAGAGGTCACAATAATGAAGAGTTTTCTAGCCACTTTAATCCTTATCTCTAGCTCACTTTCTTCCCAATGTTTCGCCCAAGATCTTGCACGAGGTGGAGAGCTCTATAAACAATGTATTGCTTGCCATGGTGATAAAGGGGATGGAAATGTGGCCCAAAAGGCGCCAAGGATCTCTGGGCAGCATGATTGGTATACTTTAAAGCAGCTCCAAGACATGAAGGCCGGAGTGATCCGAAAAAACCCAGTCATGACTCCTTTTCTCAGTAAGCTCTCAGAACAAGATATGAAAGATCTTGCCGCTTATATTTCTCAACTTAAATAATTAAAAGCATACGCAAAGGATTGCCATGAAACTCACTTTTAAAAAGGCTAAAACAGAAAACGATATTAAGGCGATCTTTGACTATAATATAGATGCATTTTCAGACTCCCCGGATTTTAAATGGACATTTGATGAGATAAAGAAGGAAGTTTCTGAAGGCTGGGAGCTCTTTTCATTAATGCTTGAAGGAGAGATTATGGCCGCCGTTTTTTATAAGATTGAAGATGATTCACTTTTGACTAAGAATACGGCCATTAAGATTACCCATCAGGGAAGTGGATTTTCTCACGCGATTAAGGAATTTTTCGAGAAAGTGGCCCGTGAAAAAGGGCTAAAAAAGATTTTCCATTATTGTCGTATCGATAATTTTAGAATGTATTCTCTCAATGAAAGTCATCAATACAAGAAGACTCCAAGGAAGTTAGGAGCTGAAGGTCTTGTGGTTGAGTGGGTGAAAATGTTGAAGTAAGAAAGTGCTCTCCCTAGGGGCCGCCTAGGGAGTCCCTAGGAGAAAAAAATGAAAAAAATGTTTTTTCCTATAGACATGATGAAAACTTTCAAGCAATAATTTATATATAAGAGAGTTTTACTAGGGGAATGAAGGAAAAAGTTCATTCTTAAAAGTCTGAGGCTTTCTGAAGTGTTAAAAAAAATATTGGTTTCACTTTAAGTATCTCTTTAATAACGTTCTTTTTCATTAACTAGTTTAGACAAGACAACATGTCTAATTTTAACGGAGGATTCTCAAATGGCAGTAAAGAAAAAAGCTACTAAGAAAGTTGCTACTAAAAAAGCAGCTCCAAAAGCTACTAAAAAAGCAGCTCCAAAAGCTACTAAAAAAGCAGCTCCAAAAGCTACTAAAAAAGCAGCAGCTCCAAAAGCTACTAAAAAAGCAGCAGCTCCAAAAGCTACTAAAAAAGTTGCAGCTCCAAAAGCTACTAAAAAAGTTGCAGCTCCAAAAGCTGCTAGAAAGCCAAATGCAGCTTTCATGAAAGCTCTTACTCCTTCAGCTACACTTGCTGAAATCGTAGGAAACAAGCCACTTCCAAGAACACAAGTTGTTTCAAAAATTTGGGAATACATCAAGAAGCACAATCTTCAAAACCCAAAAAACAAAAGAAACATCCTTGCTGACGAAAAACTAGCAAAACTTTTTGGAAAAAAAGAAGTAACTATGTTCGAACTTGCTGGGATCGTTGGAAAACACCTTTCTTAATTTTTATAGTTAAGTAAAAGTTCTAAAATAAGAAAGCCTGCTTAAAGCAGGCTTTTTTATTTTTCATTAGTCACTATTTTTTAAGGCCTGAATATTGGCGTTCTACAGAGTCACTAATCCATTGAATGCTTGGAGTAGGATTGCTTTTTTTAAGGGCCCCTGCGGCCTTTAAGAACTCTGTACACTGAAAGCTGGAGGTCACATTGAGTGTCGAATCACCTGAGTGGTTGAGGAATTTTACACAAGTTTGGCCATAGTAATTAAGATATTCAGGAAAATGTTTGGCAAAAAGGTTGATGATGGCCTTATTTCTGGGCATTCCAGGATCTTTAAAGATTTTATCGGGAATGAGCGGTAGTTTTTCAATTTTTGCTAAAAGCTTTTGGCGTTTTGGGAAGTTTTCCCCAAGGGCCTCGAGTTTTTTCCAAGCAATATTCATTTTATCTCCCACAACCGGCCCATCTAAGAGGTAGACAATGGCATAAAGATCAAGCTCTTCTTCATTGAGAAGGTTTTTAGCTTCGAGGATATTGAGTGCCATTTCTTTGTCAAGGCCTGTGGATTTTGTTGAACTGAGAGATTCGCGAAGGGGAGCAATCATTTCTTTAAAGCATTGTGGGGAGAGGTATTTATCTATTAAATTCTTAAAGTTTCCCGCAAATTCGCCATCAAAGCTTTCTTCGTAGAGTTTACTCATGACTGCTTTTTGAACCAAAGGTTTTTGGCAATAAAGTTCAGCAATCTTATCTTTTACGGCCGGAGCATAAAAGCTCCAGAGTTTTTGG
>JAGOVS010000103.1 GCA_018060625.1 Bacteriovorax sp.
TACCGTCCAGCAGTTTCCATTGAAGAGGCCATTAAAAACCTTTGATAGTATCAGATTAATATTTATGATACTATATTCCAATGAAGTATTCTTTCAGTTATAGCAAATTCATCGTGGATCTCATAAGGAGCATCGAAAGAGAGCTCGCATCAATTAATCCTAACCCAAAGGATATGAACCTTGAAATACAGCTTAGAAAGAGGAATCAAGTTCATACAATCGTTGGCAGCTGTCAAATCGAAGGTAACACCCTAACCCATGAGTTAGTAACGGAAATTTTAAAAGGAAAAAGGATACTAGGAAGAGAAAGAGAAATATTAGAAATAAAAAATGCCTTTGAAGTATATGAAAATATCGACTCTTATAATCCTGCATCAAAACGTGACTTTTTCAATGTGCATAAAAAATTAATGCAAGGCCTTGATGCAAATGCCGGAAAAATGAGAAAGGTAAATGTCGGAGTAGGCGGAGTCAGTGGGCTCAAATACATTGCTCCCGAATTTAAAAAAGTTCCCGCATTAATAGAGAGCTTGTTTATAAAAATTAAGACCCCTGAGTATGATGAAATCACGGCCAGCGCCCTACTCCATCTTGAAATTGAAAGTATTCATCCGTTCGTCGATGGCAATGGAAGAATAGGACGATTTTGGCAAACACTTTATCTTGCAACAAAAGTTAACTATATTTTTCAATTTTTAAATATTGAAGGACTTGTTAAAGAAAACCAGGAAGCTTATTACGCTGCACTCATCAAAAGTCAGACAAATAAAAATTCAAATTACTTTGTCGAATTCAGTCTTAAACTTATTTTAGAAGCATTGATAAAATACAAATTGAATCAACATGATCTCTCCGTTGGTTTTCTTCGGGTTTTATCAGTCAAGAGCATCTTTAAGCACAAATTATTTTCCCGTGCTGATTATATGAACGCCCTTAAGGTCACTTCATCAGCAACTGCCTCGAGGGACCTTGCAGAAGCGGTAGAATCCAATATCCTGGAAGTTAGTGGAGAGAGAAATCAGACTAAGTATAAATTTAGGAAATAACTTGGGTCACTTTTGTGAAGTGACCCAGGTTATTTCAACATTATTTTAATTTTTCTAAAATTCCCTTCAAGATATTTTCTGATTCGTCAGTATTCTCATTCCTGATCATATCCAGAGAAGCTTTCAGTCCATCGATGGAATTGAGAGATTTTTCCACAAACTGCTGATCTTTAGATTTTTGCCCCAAACTTTCAATTTGATGAATCGTTGAAGCAAAGCTATCAAATTCAACGGCACGAGAAGAGCCTTTCATGGAATGCAATACTCGCATATATTCTTGGAAATAACTTTCTTCAAAGTTTTTTTCATAATTAAGAAGACTCTCTTCACATTTAAGTAATAAATCCGAAGCTTCTTCAATAAAATCTTTTCTTAAACTTTCTAAAAATTCCTTGTCTTCGTCATTCATTTTTAAGCTCTCTTAAATTTCAATATAAAAACTGTTTTTCCTGGCTCACTCTTTAATTCAATAATTCCCTGGCTCTCATGCATATAAGTCCTCACGAGACTAAGACCAAGACCGACCCCTTTTCCAATATCTTTAGTAGTAAAGAAGGGATCAAATATTCTTTCACAATTCTCTGCAGGAATCCCAGGCCCATTATCGATGATTTCGATAACTCCATAACCCTCAACAGCGTAAGTGACTAATTCAATTATTTTATGTTCATTTTTTTCAACGGCATCAACAGCATTATGAATAATATTGAGGAGAACTTGCTCAATAGGTGTTTTAAAGCCTTTGATGACAATTTCTTCGGGGTTGAAATTCTCCTTTATGTCGATTTTTAATTTGGTAATGAATCCACCATAAAAGTCTCTCAATTCCACTAAGAGTTGATTGAGCTTTAAGTCAACCATCTGATCTTTATCCAACGGCCCTTCTTTTGAAAATTCACGTAAATGTTCTACAATTGTCTTAATTCGTGTGGCGGCCTTTCCAATCGAGTTATTAATATGCTGAATCTGGTCTTTATCAAATGCTTTATCATTGACGACACTATTTAATTTTTTATTATAGTTTTGAATAATCATCAAAGGGTTATTAATTTCGTGGGCCATACCTGCACCTAAAGTTCCAAGTGAGATGGCCTTTGAAGATTGAATTAATTGCTGTTGAAAATTCTTAAGATCGGTATGGGCCTTCTCTAATTTTTCAAAATTTTCTTTTAAAATTTGATTTTTTACTTGAAGCTCGTTGGTTAGCCCCTGATTCTCATGCTCAATAAGTTTTTGGTATTCGTAGAGAAGTATAAGATTTTTGGCCCGGAGTTTTAGCTCCTCGGCGCGAAACGGTTTATTTAAAAACTCATTGGCCCCGAACTGTAACGAATTATAAAAGACATTTTCATCTTCTATTGTGGTTAAAAGAATAAATGGGACATTTTTTAGACTCTCATCATTTTTGACGAGCTGAAGAAATTCCAACCCATCTACTTCTGGCATTTGATAATCAGAGATGATCAGCGAGTATGTATTATTATTCTTACACTCCTCATATGCATCTTTACCATTCAAGCACCACTTCACTTGATAGCCGAATTTTTCAAGGACGTATTGAAGTTTCTTCCCTTGTACAGGAGCATCTTCTGCTATGAGTATTGAGTATTTTTTTTCCATAATCCCTAATTGTAATTTTAGCAATCTATCGACAATATTCAGGATAAGCTTAAATTAAAAAGGGTGTAAGAATGCTTTTTGTTTAAATTTTTTGTGATTTCTTAATACTGATAATTTTAGGCAACTATTTTTATTGATCCAGGACGACAGAAGAAGGGGCCCTTAAATTCTCAAGTCGCATATAATGATCGACGACCCCCAGACCTTTAAACTCTCCCTCATGAAAACTAGTCGAAAAATTGCGGCCATCGGCAGTAAGCGCCGAGAAACTCCCGTAGAAAAAAACATTTTGAAGACCGAAAAGATTATAATAGTGAACCTTGCTATGAGAATTAATAACTATATTATTAGTAAAACCCTTTAGACTCCAAAGAGGAATGTCATTCCAATCATTTTTTTCTTTTGCAGAAACCTTAGCAATGCAGTTTTTCAAATAAGCTCGTTTTTTAGATGATGAGAAGAAAAATTTCTTCGCTTTAGACTCACAATGATTAATTAAACCCGCCGTGACCTTGTCATGTGAAAGATCTTTGAAATAATCAATATAATCATTTTGCAAAGATCGACGACAATGATCAAAAAGATTTCTGAAATTAAAAATTTTATTTCTAGGATATTCATTGCAAAGGCCATCGAGATGATCAAAAACCTGACCAACACTTTGGGAATTTAAATAACGAATCCCCTCGGTATTAACCTCATACTTCCCTGAGATGACGAATGGGGCCACTAGATGTTCAGAGCGCACCATTGGCAATACAATGGGATCAACTCCAGAATAGCGCTCAAGATAATAGATCGCTCGGTTTCGGTATTTTTTTCCAAAACCTCCTTTACTCTTCTTCGTGGTGAATTCAGCAGTAAACGACATTGATAACTTCTGATTATCAAGTTTATCAATACTTAAATCCTCATGATTTTCTAAAAGGTTTCTATCACTCTCATATTCGATGGCCACTTTCTTACTTTCGCTGGCCATTTTCGCCGCACTTGATTCAGTATTTAAAACAGCAAATAAAACGCTAGAGAACAAACGAGAAACGAGATCCTCTGTATACTTAATTTTTTCGAAATAATGCTTATAAAAATTCTTAACTCGCCCTTCAGTGGTGATCTCAATCTGTTGAGTTTTTGAGCTCTTAGTTCCCCCAAGCAGAAGAAAATTATACTTGTGCTTGATGGTCTGAGTAATGCGTTTTTCTTCGGAAATTACATAAGGAGCAAGAACATCTAGATCAGCATCTCTATTTTTTAGTAATTGACTTATTTCCATTTGAACAGGATGCCCAGGAAACATCTCTCTTAACTCAGACTCTGAAAAATTGAGATAAATTTTATAACTTGAACTCAATTCATAATTAAAATCGTAGGACAGAAGTGTCATACGTAAAATTTTTAAAAAATCTGCCTGAATTCCCAGAGAGAGAGTCGTGCTGGCGATTTTAGTTTTGTCATAAGAGAGGTGTATCTGGTCATTCAGACCTGAAACACTTGGAAGAGAGACGACTTCGACTCTCGAGAGTCGCTCAAACTTGGCCAAAACTCCGGCCATTCCTGAAACTCCTGTATAAAGCGGTGAAGAAACGAGCCCTCCCCCTTTTATAGAAAGTGAGTCCTCTTTAAAGATTATTTCGTTAGGTTCTAAGCGAGTCATATGGCCGAATTCAAGTATCCCAAAAGGCATGAATAGTTTTTCAAAATGTGTTGTAAGTCCCTCTTGGTAAGTTCGAGCAAAATGTACCCAGGTAAATGTACGTTTAAAAACAACACCAGCAAAGGCCGCTAGATTTTGCTCACTGATATCGATGAGTTTTTGGTCTTTAAGATTAGAGAGCACTTTTGAGGCATCAATAAAAATTGAAAATGTATCATTAACAATCCATCGTTTTTCATCAAAGAGATCAGGAGCAAGACTGCGATCTGCACTAATGGAAAAATCCCCAAAAGGCCTTCGATAAGTAAAACCTATGCTATTGAGTCCACCTGTGACAGAAATTTTATTATTATCAAGAATAGTATCGGCCTCACGTTTTCCAATTCGCTCGTACTCTATCCCCATCTCATTAATGATTTGCTGATAAAGATTATTATTTCCTTCAAAAGGATTAATCGAATTCCCTTTTGAGTTTAGAGGATAACTCTTTGCCAAAGCGGATGGGTCTACGACTTGCAGATAATGAAACTGATCGTTGGCAATGAGAGGATCTCCAAAGCTCACAATCCATATGGCCATTAAGCAAATAATCATTGAATAGGACTTCACCATAATGTTTGCCTCTTGACGCCATTGTATAGAGACTCATCGGCTTGACCTAAAGAAAACTTGACCAAAACGGTTTTAAGTATTTAAGTATCAATTCCTGGCCAAAATGTGCCAAAAATATTTATCAATCGATCCTAAACTGTTAGAATATTGCAAATGAAAGGCAACAAACTCATTTTCTTAGTCTCCTCGCTTTTACTTTTAACTCTTAGTAGTGGTTTACTCTTTTACAAGAGTCTCTTCATGATAGATACGCCTCATTCTGCAGGTAAAATAGATTTTGAAGAACTTCGCTTCACTGACCAACAAGTCAATGCGACTGTTCTCATGATGAGAAAAAATTTAAACCCTGATTCTTCGGCCCTAGAATCCGAATTGGCCAGAATTAAAGAACTGCTCAATATCGTCACCGACGTCAATAAAAGCTCAACTGAAGTGCAAGAATCTGTTAAAAAAATCAGAGATTTTTTTAACAAGAAAATTTTAGATACTACTCATTTTGAAGAGGCCATTAAAGACTTAAAATACGCAGTAGATGCCCTAAGGCCCTTGTTGATTGAATTGAATAAAAATAACTTAAAATTTAGCGTTGATAAAAAAGATTTTTATCAAGAATGTGTGCTTAGTGCTCTTTTTTATGTCACAATTCCAAGCAAAGAACACGAACTCACCCTGGTTGAGAATCGTAAAATTTTGGGTCAGATCTTAAGCTACGCCAACACACCACATCCTATTATCCAGAAATTCACTAATAATATAGACATCATCCTAAAGCGTACGGAAGAAATTGAGAAATTTACAGATACTTTCATCATTGAAAGTCCCATAAGTAATGAAATGAACATTATTGGAAAAAATTTTTTAGAGGCCCAAGAATCTAAAACTCACGATGGCCAAATTTTTCTCACTTTAGTATTTGCGGCGATTGTTCTCTATTTGCTATGTCTCGTCTTTCTCGTTAAGAAGTTTAGTTAACTTCGTTTTGAAAAGGCCGCGACCACTGCTTCATCAAAATAATTAGCACTCATCCCTGCATCAACCATTACCCCAGTGGCATTGACTCCACTTGAAGCTGGACTCAGAAGAAAGACCACGGAATTGGCCACTTCTTGGGTTTCTAAGGCTTTTTTCCTCATCGTTAATTCCTCGGCAAAAAGATAATTTTCAATATAACCAGGAATGCCCGCCGAAGCAGAAGTCTTAAGGGGCCCCGAGCAAACGGCATTAAATCTCACCGCCATTTGATTCGCTGAAAATGATTTGGCCAAAAAGGCCACGGCCGCATCTAATGAAGCCTTAATGGGGCCCATATAACCATAATTGGTGGCCCGTGTGTTTGAGATTGAAATAGTCACAACAGAGGCCTCTCGATCAAAACATCTTTTTAAAGCATTCGAGAGGGCCACCAAAGAAAAGGCCGAAATAGTTGTGGCCTGTAAATAATCTTTGAGCTTGGTTTCATGAAAAGGCTTCATCCCTTCTGAATAATTGGCAAAAGCAATCGAATGCAAAAATCCATGCAGACAAATCCCTTCGAGAGTCATCTGCTCTCCAAAGGCAGCTATGGCCTCTTCACTTTCTACATCTAACAGATAAATGCCCTTGCCTGGAAAAAGTTTTTGAACTCGCTCTTTAATCTCTTCACTTTGCACGGTGAAAATAAGTTCAGCTCCATTTTGCTCTAAAGTCTTTGCTGTATAATAGGCCACCGATTTTTTATTGGCGACCCCTGTAATAAGAAAGGTTTTATTTTCTAATTGTAAAAAGCTCATTGTTCAATACTCGCTACGGTAAATTCTATGACCAGCACCGTTTTTCCAGAAACTTTGGTTGTGCCCTTCATATAATGAGCATTGGAGAGAGACTCAGTCAAGACGACCTCCATTTCTAGGGTGTCATTAGGATGAACCATATTTTTAAATTTTGCGTTCTGCACGCGCGTGACCACCCCTAGCCCCCCTTTTCCTGTACTCGTTTTTCGGGCCAAAAGGCCCATGAGTGCGGCCCCAGACTGAAAGAGCGCTTCTTGTAAAAGCACTCCTGGCATTATGGGATTGCCAGGGAAATGACCTTTGAAAAAATCTTCGTTTCCAGAGAGAGTCAGAGACGTTTTAATGCTGTTCTCTGATAGCTCGAGTATTTTATCGACAAAAAGAAATGGAGGTCGCTGGGGAATGAGGTCCGTTATATTTGGGTACATAGTAAAAGCGCCTCTGAAATCTAATAAGGTTTAAAAGGCAAAGATAACAAAAAAACAAGAGAAGGAAAATAGAATTAATTCTCTATTACCGTTGCACCAAAGGCACCCTTTAAAAAATGATCTTTACGGACCATATAGTCACCATTGTCATTGCAAAAGACGGGGCCTCTTGCAATTTTTGTAAATAATGAGCTGACCATACATTGCTTCTTTCCCCAGGAGTTTCTCAAAGCATAATAGGTTGTCCCACAAATATCAACAGACCCCGTTATAACACTCTCATGATGATCGGATTTGAATTTATTTTCGTCTTCATGTTCAAGTAAATTGGAGTGATAAGAAACACTAGCTATATCGCCTTTTTTTAAAGCATTCTCAATCATTTTCTCTAGTTTTACCCCCCCGTTGCCTAATATTTTTCGATAGGAACGTATTTTGGGTTTCAATTTAATGTTTTTATCTTTGCATGAATTATTAATAAAACTATCTAATCTACTACCTTCTAACTTCTCTAAAAATAATTTCAGTTCTGCAGTACTGCTAAAAATATGACCCGGGAAAATTGAGTTTATAGAATGAAGAAATGCGCAATTCCACTCTTTGTTTTTTTCACTATTTTCGTTTTTTAAATTTTCTAAATTTAAAAACCATTGAAATTGTTCCATCCTAAAACCATTTGATTCATAAATATTTTTGGGTCCACTCTTAAAAAATTCTTTTAAAGAGTTACTTGCCTGAGACGAAATTTCTGAATCATAACATAGCTTTTTTGAGGATATTTTAATTGCATCTCCAGGGAACCCCCCTTCAGGCGTGCTGGAAGTAAATGAAGAAATAAGATCTACTTTTTCTTTTAATAAACGCCCCTTCTCTGTTGGTCTTGTTTCTTGTTGATGCTTTCTATCAATACTCTCGAGATACTCCATTTTATCCTTAAATCTATTGGAGTCTAAAAAGTCTTTTTCCAAAAGAGAGTCCCAAGATCTTTTATGATACATCATTCCCATGGCCATGGCCGAAACATGCTCCTTTTTATCCATCAATCCCTTTTTCTTAAGCCAATGCTCATAAAGGTCCGCTCCTGCATAGGCATAACAATAACCGATCGAACCTTGGTCGCGAGTTGGTCCCAAGAACTGATCATTATTGTGGGTGTATTTGAGCGTGCCCTTTTTTATTTCTTCATTAAAATTTTCTCGAATTTTATATTCATCACATATCTGAGAAAAACTAGACAGACTTGATAAAGTCAAAAGATTAAGAAGGACTATTTTAAACATTTTTGACCCCTTATTCGATTGTATTAAAAACAGAAATGAGCGAATGATCACTAAACTCACAGACTACTGCTTCAATCCATTTGACACCATCAAAATAGTCTATGAATTGTGGTTGTCCATTAAGGGCCCGGCATTTACGATGAGCAGGACTTCCTATTGGACCTGGGGGAAGAATAAGACCTTTTGATAGTTTATAAGTACCAATGGCCTTGCATTTTTCATTCTCTATGCATTTCTGACTAATCAAATCGTACTGGGAATGATTAATGCAAAAATCATGATCGAATTCAATTTTTTTATTCGTAATAGTTGTATGCCGCATTTTTCCTGGTCGAAAACACTTAAGAGCTGGTTCACTCGCGGTAAGCTTGTAAGAAGTAAAAATCAAAATGAACAAACTAATTCTTAAAGTAAAATGTGACATAATTGATCCTTATATTTTCCACTAATTCTCTATCGTAACGGCCCCAAAAGATCCTTTTAAAAAATGATCTTTCGCAATGATAAAGTCACCTTCTGCATTACAATAAAGGGAAGAAGGAGGAATATCTTTTGTCTCAAGAGCAAACACATCTCTACATTGATCCATCGCTGTCGAATATAAATCAACAAATTTATTTAAACAAAGCATATCTTGCTCCTTACACACCATCTTCCCTCTGGCCAATTCTTGAGCGGCCTTTATCTGGCAAGTCTGTCTTTTGGTCGTTGAATTTTTGTAAGTTTCATTTTTACTTAACTGATATTCAAATTCTATTTGATAAGCTTTACATGATTCTTTTCCCCAAGAATTCCTTAATACATAATAATTTTTCCCACAAATATCAATTGATCCGGTAATCACACTTGCATGTGCATCTAATGAGAGGCCTGCAAACTTATCACCAGCTAACAAATTCCCATGATAATAAGCAACCGCAACATCCCCTTTTTTTAAAGCGCCATCAATCATCGCCTCTATCTTTTTGTTTTTCTTTTTAAGAATATAATTTGAGAGCTCAAATTCTTCTTTTATTTTTGGTTTTTTTGAAATTTTTTTATCTGGGCAAGAAGCTTGAAAAAATTCTTCCACATTACTCTCTCCTAACTTTTCTAAAAATGCCTTCAATTCAGATACATTTTTAAAGAAAATCCCAGGAAAAAGGGCATTGACCACTTTTAAATATTGACAATTTTCTTTATCAAACTCAGCTTCATTGCTTAATTTATCTAAATTTAAATAGATTAAGGCATCATTTATACTTTCAAAAACATCCCAAGGACGAACGTCAATTGAATCTTTTGAGGTATTTTCCCTTCGCAGTCTATCTACACCTTGAGAAGAAATTTCTGATTCAAAACAAAGTTTTTTCATCCCTTTTTCTATAACCATTCTAGCAGAGCCCCCGCCTGGGGTCCCTTGAGAAAAAGAGTTTCTCAATTTGATTTTTTCTCTCATGAGAGGTGCTTGTTTACCAGTAATTTCTTGCCATT
>JAGOVS010000283.1 GCA_018060625.1 Bacteriovorax sp.
TTCTATTACCGAATCATTTCTCACAACTTTTAGGATCAGGGCATTTTCGTTCTTATTTGTTCTTGTTAAGCTGGTCTGATTTTTATTGATGGGTCACTCCCGGAGATCATGTTCACTGGTCAACAATGCAAAAAAATTCCGCTACTTCTAGATAGAAAGTTACCAGCATTTACAACATAGATATTAAATTATGCTGTCCTGTTGTAAAAAAAGCCCACTATTCAGTGGGCCCTTCATTGATATATTATATTTCCTAAAATCCTTAAATACCTTTAACAACTGATGCTTCTTGTGGCTTAGGCTTTTCAACACTTTCTTCTATAACAACTTTTGGACTACGTTTTAAGTCTTGATTAGCATATGGACATGGACTTTTTTTATTTTCTCCGACTTCTACTTCAGATGACATTGCTCTTAAGCTAAAAAATAAAAGAGATGAGATAATAAGTGCTTTCATAAATTCCCCCTGACGGTTTTATAGTTTCTTACTCATTCAAATTGCATCCTTTATGCCAAAACTGATTCCCTTTATTCAAGTTACTTAGCTCTGTAAAACTTACAAACTGTCTCTTTTTTTGACAGCTCTGACTTGAATTTAGACAGTAAATTACCAACGAATAAGGGCGGCCCCTGAGTAGTCGCATGCATGAGAGAAACCTGCTAAACACAGCAAGTCTCCTTTTTTAATTTTCCCTTGCTTCAAGGCCTCTGCCAACGTCACCGGAATACCTGCTCCAAACAAGTTAGCGTAACGATCAAAAGTATCTAAATGTTTTTCTTTAGGTAGTTGAGCCGCCTCTCTCCAATTGCGAAGAAAAGTAGTGTTGGGCTGGTTGGTTATAAGAAAGTCAATATCAGTTGATTTGATCTTCAATGATTCGCAAGCTTTCATGATCATTGCAGGAACAGCTTTGTTTCCCCTTGCTGTAATGAGGGCCGATTTATCTTCGTTAAAATCTATACTCCCGGAAGACTCTCTGGACTCCCACCACTTCCGTCCCTTGAAATTGCCATACATGTCTTCTGAGTGTTGAGGGAAGTTTTTAAACTCCACTGCTAAAACTGGACGATCCTCTGAGCTCGTGACATAGGCAACAGCAAATCCATCTCCCGGGATTGCAGCTTGGGCCATCTGTCTCGTATCTTCTTGACCAAAAATTCGACCTCCTGCCGTTTGAGCAGTACAAATAATTGCACTCTTCACTCCTTTGGCCAACATATAAGTATGAGCGAGATCGAGCATGTAGAGAAAAGATACACACCCTGTATTGTGAAGGTCAAAAATCCACTTGGCATTTCCCTTTATTTTTTTATTAACGACAGCTCCGCAACCTGTAAACGCTTCATCTGGAACAGAGACATTGGTTAAAATCATATCGATATCTTCAGCTGGATTTAAATTAAGTCGCTCACATAAATTTTTCGTTGCCTGGGCAAGATAATCAGATGCCAACTCATTCCGCTCCATGTGGCGACGCTCATGTGTTCCAGAAAACATCCTATTCTTTAGGCGAACCTCTTCTTCACCAAAAAAATCATTTTGAATGATTTTCTTTGGCATTACTTCTTCGACGTCAATTAAACTTATACTCATACATTTTCCTCATTATAAATGGGGCCCATCGGAAGATTGTTAGCATGTCTGTATTCTAAGATTTTTTTTAAATTTTCCAATTCAACCGTATGACCAGCATAGAAAAAATCCCAAAACTCGCCAACCCACGGACGCTTGGCCGGAGCTTTCTCAGGAAATGGATTATTTAGATAAAAGGGATGTCGACAATTTTGCCAAAAGACAACCGATCCTGGCTTATTAAGCACTAATTCCGCCGGGACTATACGATTTAAATAAATCATCCAAAGATGTTCGCCCTGGTCCCAAGCACAATGATAATCTACAACCATGGCATCTTTATTCGAGACTACTTTAAAGTAAATATCTGTCGTATCCCCTATCTTGTCTCGTCCAACAAATAGGCCTTGATTATTGGCCTTTTTAAATTCACGCATGCTATATGTCCACTCTTGTAGTGAATATGGGTGAGACATATAGTCAAAAACTTTTTCAGGAGGGCAATTAATATAACTGTGTACCGGACAATACTCTCCGTAGACTTGATCATGAGGATAAACGGTATGAGTAATATCGGCCATGATTCCCCCCATTTCATTCTTGTCGACATTTTCTACTCGACATAAATTAGGGATGCTTTCAACTGAATTTTCATTACTCATTTTTTACTCTCTTTAAAATATGATTATTAACTTTTATAAAATGATCTAAAAGGCGGTTTTTCATCTTGAGAAACATTCAAGGAAATAAGTGTTGGCTTCTCTATTTTGGGCAATACGCTTAAACAACTAACGAGTTCCTCTTGCGTGCTAATATCAAAAGTTTGAAGTCCTGGAAACATTTGTTCAAGTCCCTTCCCTAAAAAGCTTTGTTTAAAATTGTTCAATCCTGTTTCTTTCCCTAAAAAAACATCTTCTCTTGTTGAGCACATTGCGTGTGAATTATTATTAAAAACAATGAAAACAACTGGAAGACCAAGCTCCACGGCCGTATGTATCTCAAGGCCATACATTAAAAACGAGCCATCACCCATAAAAGCATAACTTCGTCTCTTGTTGCCGATGGCACTCCCAATACATGCTCCAATTGAATTCCCCATTCCTCCCATACCCAAAAAAACATAAAAAAGG
>JAGOVS010000011.1 GCA_018060625.1 Bacteriovorax sp.
TTCACTGAAATCAATTCCTATGATGAGTTCTGAATTCTGAAGACACGCCAAACTGAGGCGTCCAGTTCCCATCTTTTCTTTTTTCGCCTCCATTGGATGCATAAGAATGACAAAACGAGCTTTAGTATTGAAAGGTTTTATATGTGAACAGAGGCAATTCTCTTGAACGCGAAAACATTTAAAACAGAATTTTTCTCGTTTGAACTTAGCCACATTCTCACTTAACTCTTGTTTTTTTCGAAGATATGTTACTTTATCCATATTAGATTTTTAGTGCCCCATAGATTTCTTCATCAAACCCAATTGCAAGGGTTTGATCATTTTTTTCCAAAATAGGTCTTTTAACCATGGAATTATTTTTAATTATAAAATCAATCTTGCCTTTAGAGGATAGTGCTTCAAACTCATCTTTGTATTTTTTGTAAGTTATCCCTTTTTTGTTAACCGGGATATCACCAAAAAATTCCTGCCAACGTTTTAGTAAATCAGTAGTCGGAGGTGTTTTCTTAAAATCAATAAATTCATACTCTATTTTTCTTTTTTCGAGAGAAGCTCTCGCTTTTTTCACTGTGTCGCAATTAGCAATCGCATACATCTTAATAGTCATTCTATTTTTTCCTAAAAATGACGACCGCTTTTTGATCGTTGTAAATCTCTTCTAAATTATACTTGGTAGCCAAATAATCAAATGTTTTTACGTTGTAAAAAGTAACGTGTGTTGGATCATTTTTATACCACCACGATTGATAATCTATTTCATCAGTAAGGAATTGAGTCATGATACCTAAAACGCCACCTGGTTTGACTAAACTGATAAGTTCTTCCCAGTTTTGTTTTGGATTTTTAAAATGCTCAACGACTTCAGTAGAAGTAACGACATCGTATGTAATTTCTAATAATTTATTATCTGGGTAAAATAAAAGATCGTAATCCGAGACGATTCCGCCTTTTATCTTTAACAGATAGGATAATGTAGGCCCGGGGCCACACCCATAATCCAGCGAAGTAAACTTTTCAGGCAAGAAGGGAGTCAAAGGATTCAGCAGTCTTTCTAGAAATTGAATATAACCTGGGTCTTGATTATTATTTTGATGGGAAGAATAACGTTTAAAATCTTCTTCTAAGGTCAAAAAAAGGGATGGATTTTTAAAGACCAGTCCACAGCTAGAACAGCTAAAGACATCTTGTCTCTCAATTAATGATACTGAATGGCAAAGTAAACAATTCATTTTTTGTGGATACTATAGATCCATGTCATTGCAAATGGATTTCTTCTTTTTTTGGGTTTTTAGGGAATTAATTGCCGTATCCCCCATTACTCATTATAATCCACTAATGAGTTTATTATGCACCCTAAAGAACATTCGCCTAAGTTTTGGCCCTAAAGTCATCTTTAATAATGCCCAAATTTCTGTTTCCGTTTCTGATCGCATTGGTCTTTTGGGACTCAATGGTAAGGGGAAATCAACTCTCTTTAAAATCTTAACAGGGGATCTTGTTCCCGATCACTCATCTCCTCCTTTTGAGTTTAACAAGGCACGAGGGGATGGAGATGAAAATAAACGCTTTTCTCTTTTTTATGTTCCTCAAGAATTACCCCTTGATGGAAATAGAAATCTTACTCTCAAAGAATATTTTTTTGTTTTTTACCCTGAACTCAAAAGTGTCTATGAGAATTCCCTCCATCAATTTGAGGAAATGCACGGTTGGGATCTTATTCAAAATTATGAATCCTACCTCAAGCATTTTGGGCTCCCTGATTTAAATAAATTGGTGGCCGATTTAAGTGGTGGAGAACAAAAAAAAATTCTTTTAAGTCTGGGACTTTCATGTCGAGCGAATCTCATTCTATGGGATGAGCCCACAAATCATCTTGATATAGAAACAATAAAACTTTTTGAAGATGAACTTAATTCTACATCAAAAGCTTTTATGCTTATCACCCATGATCGCTTTCTTCTTTCGAAATTGACTCGAAAGATTTTTCATATCCAACACGGACGAATTGAAAGTTTCAATGGTTCTTATACTGATTACTTGGCCTTTTTAGAAAGAGAAGAATCTTCCAAACTCCACTTACTCGATAAGCTTAAAAACAACCTTGAGCGAGAACAAGCATGGATGCGCCAAGGAATAAAGGCACGAGGAACTCGCAGCAAAAAGCGAGTAGAAAATTTTCTTGATTTAAAAAGCCGTGTCTCTACAATTAAAAGTGAAGCTAAAAAAAATTTAGATCTCACTCTACAAAAATCTGGAAGACAAACAAAGGTACTCGTCTCTTTTGCGAATCTTACTTTTTCCTACCCTGGCTATTCTCCACTATTTGAAAATATTACAGGAGAAATTCATAAAGGTAATAAGATTGGCCTCCTTGGGAAAAATGGAGTGGGAAAAACGACTCTGCTTAAATTAATTCGCAATGAAATGACCCCAGTCTCTGGCGCGATGAAAACTGCTGATAATTTACAAATTCAATATTTCTCTCAAAAACGAGATGAATTAGAAATCGATACAACCCCTCACCAGCTTTTGGGTGATGGATCTGATTTTGTTTCCTTACCCGATGGAACTAAGAAACATGTCGCTTCATATTTTGAAAGCTTTCTTTTTCATCGTGATGACATTCATCGCCCCCTTAAAACTTTTTCAGGTGGTGAAAAAAGTCGCCTTCAACTTGCCCTAAATCTTACAAGATCAGGAGATATACTTATCTTTGATGAGCCAACCAATGATTTGGATCTTGAGACAATTGGAATTCTAGAGGAAAAACTCACTGAATTTCAGGGCGCTGTAATCCTCATTAGCCACGACCGTGCCTTTTTAAGTACCGTCACCAATAAAGTCTGGCTTCTCGAAGACCAAAAACTGCAAAATTTTGAAGGTGGCTATGAACAAGTGGCCCCTTATCTGGAAGTCTTAGAATTAGAAAAGGAAATGAGTAACGATTTAACCGAACCAGACGACTCAACTCTTAAGGGCCTCCCTACTTTACCAAACAAAGAAGTGAGCAAACTTACAAATAAAGAGAAAAAAAGGCTAGTTGGTATTTACGAAGAAATCGAATCTACTGAAAACAAAATAAAATTCATCGAAGAAAAAATGGCAAGTTTAGATTTTTCCAAACTTGCTGACCCCAAAAACCAAGAGCTCAAAATTCTTACAGACGCACAAGGAGTTTTGGAAGAGCGCCTATTGGCCCTTTACGAGGAACTCGAAGACTTGGAAACCCGCAATACCTGAGTTTTTCACTTGGGAACAATTTACTTCTTAATGTATTTGCAAAATTCACGATAAGATTTGCATGAGGAGTAAAGCATGAAAAAACCGCTTTTAACTGCAATTCACTTTTTTTCACTTATCATTAGCGGATTAAGCATCCATCAAGCTTTTGCCCAGAGAGATCCGGCAGTAGGGCCTATGACTGAAATTTCACTTGAAGAGAATCGACCTAAAAGCCTAGAGCATGGATTTGATTTTGGCGAGAATTCACAAAAAATTTTGGAACCAGCTCGTCTTCCGGCCAATGCTAATATTGTTGCGAAAACGCAAACTAAAGGTACTCCCTATTCATACGCTGGCCCAATGATTTTTCTGCTGGCCCTTCCATTGGCCCTGTGGATTGTTGTTTCAAAAAAAATGAAAGCTCAGAATTCTGAAAAAATTGATTATTATCCAAGAACCCTTCAGTTTAAGCCTCACAAAACCAATCCTCGCTCTCCAGATATTGATGAGGAAGATCAAGACTACCCAAAAGCTTCTTAATTTTTAAATGTCTTCCACTTACCACTGCCTTCATAGACGTAGACCTGACTTATGGAGCGAAACTTCACAATAAGTTCTTTAATTCCATCATTATTTAGATCAGATAAAGAAACTTGATAGTTTCTTAGATGATAATGCCCTTTCAAAGACCTATTTTCCTCAAAAACACTTGGTCCCTTAAGAACATTCAAGCTCATCAAATCTCGATTATCAATTGTCGCAACGTAAATCCTTGATGTCCCTTGCATCTCTGTATATCTACTGAGACCTTCATAATAATACATAACAAGTACCGAGGTAATGTCAGATAACTTTTTAAATTCAATCCTAAAAAGTTCTGCATTGTACCCTTTTGCCTCAAATCGATAACCAAATATCTTTCGCTTTTCCCCTTTAATATTCTCAAAAATCTCAATCCAATCTTCATTTTCTTTTTTTACATAGACGAGATCTTCGGGGTTTTTATCATTATTGAGATCTAGAGCATAATAAGGTGTATGAACATAGTAGGAATATTTCTTCTCTTCTAATGGTTTTGTTACCGGAGAAAGTTCTCCAGAGAAAATCTGTCGAAAGAAACGCTCATCCTGTGGCATGGCCCTCCACGGCACTAGGAATGTAAATAAGAAAATAAAAAATAGTCTCATTACTTTGAGTTTATACGAGCTTTAAAAAAAGGGCGAATTCGCTCATTTTTACCTAGGGAGACATTCCCATAAAAAAATATTTCAGTTAGACTATTAACAAACTTAAACTCTCGGCTTTTAATACTTAAAGGGACAAAATGGATTTCACTCTTTTATACACAAAAAATGAACAACAGGGACTTATACGTTCTTTTAAACTAAACGATACTTCTGCGAGCAAGGTTATCGACCTCCAGGAGGCTAAGCAATCTCCGCTCCAAGGATTCATCTTTTCAGAGGATTTAAAAAATGATGATTTTTTAGCGGGACTTGAGCATGAGGTAAAATTTTATCCCATTCGTTCGCACACTGAGTTCGGTCTCAGTTTAGAGGCTTTTGAAAAGTTAACATACGAAGAAGCTAAAAAGATTTTCGATAAAATGCGTGAAAATTGGATTATTCAAAATAATATCTCTCTTATTGAAGAAATATTTAAAGTTAGAAACCATCTTCTCGGACTTTGGCCAAATGATCGTTCTGGATTTTTTGAAGAATTATGGTTTCTTCTAAAATCTAATCTTGGGGCTTCTAATTTACGTTTGATCTATAATGACATTGTTAAGTCTAAAAATGAGAACGAAAAAAATAAATTAGTCAAAGTTAAGGTCCAGGGAGAACGTTATCCAGAGCTTGTCTCTTGTGACGAAATGGACGAACAAGTTTTAAAAAGTTACGAAAAGGAATTTGGAAATCTTTTTGAAATTACCGACTACAATAAAGAAAAAGGACAACTCGTCATTTGCGCCAATATCAAAAAGAGCCCCGTGCTTATTATGGCCAATGTCTATCAACTGACTCGTTTACAAAAGTCGCTTTTGTCATCTCTTTTTGAAGGTCTAAATTTATAATTTTTAGCGACGGCCAAAATGACCTAGAACCTCTCCACCCACAACATGAAAATGGGTATGAAATACCGTTTGACCGGCGTTCTTTCCTAGATTCGTTACGACTCGAAATCCCTCTCGACTAAGATCTTTATCTTTGGTGAAGTCAGCAATCGCTGAAAAAACTTCTCCAATCGCATTTGACTCTTTACTCATTTCATTAATATTCGTTGTGTGATTTTTATGAAGAAACAAGAGATGTGTATCGGCCTGGGGATGAATATCTTCAAAAGCATAAACTTTCTCATTTTCAAAAACTTTTTTGGATGGGATTACACCACTAATAATCTTGCAAAATAAACAATCTTCCATCAACTCTATCCTTTTACTCTTTTGATCTTAGCACCTAACTGCGAGAATTTTTCTTCTAATTTTTCGTATCCACGATCCAAATGATAAACACGTTGAAGTTCAGTTTCTCCTTGCGTGGCAAGGGCCGCAATAATCAAAGCGGCAGAAGCTCGAAGATCAGTACACATAATCGGGGCCGCTGTAAGGGATATTCCGCCTTCAATAATGGCAATTTTTCCTTTTAAAGTAATGTCTGCTCCTAATCGAACAAGTTCCGGAACATGCATAAAACGATTTTCAAAAATATTTTCAGTAACAACTGAAATACCGCTTACTTGTGTACAAAGGGCAATCAGTTGCGCCTGAGCGTCAGTGGGAAATCCAGGAAAAGGAGCTGTATCAACCTGACAGCCTCTCAATTCGCTTTTATAGACCATTATTTTATCTCCACTCGTCTCAATCTTTGCCCCCATTTTTTTAAGTACATCGATGACATATTGAAGATGAAGTGGATTAACACCCTCAATGGTGATTGAAGATCCTGTTGCCAAGGCGGCCATAAGATAAGTCGAAGCCTCAATACGATCCCCAATTGCCTCGTAAGTAACTTCGTGGAAACTTTTGACTCCAGTTACTTCAATTTTTTGAGTACCAATCCCCGAGATTTTGGCCCCCATCGCATTTAAAAAATGGGCCAAGTCATCAATCTCTGGCTCCAGGGCCGCATTCTCAATAATGGTCACTCCATCGGTAAAGACAGACGCCATCATCAAATTCTCAGTTGCTCCCACTGAAGGAAAATCCAATCGTAAATTTGTCGGAAGCATTTTTTCCACATGTGCTTCAACATAACCAGCATTCAAGGTAATTTTACAACCCAATTTTTCTAAATTACTTAAATGTAAATCAATAGGTCGAGTCCCAATAGCGCAGCCTCCAGGAAGTGAAACCTTTGCTTTACCCAATCGGGCTAGAAGTGGTCCCAGGACAAAGATAGAAGCACGCATTGTCTTAACGAGATCATAAGTTGCTTCATGTGAATTCAGGGTTGAGGCATTAAAGGTAGTAATATCTCCCTTCTTTTCAACTTGCACTCCCAAATTTGAGAGAAGTTTAATCATCGTTTTTATATCTTGAAGTTCAGGAATATTTTTTAAATGAATCGGTTTATCTGAAAGCAATATGGCCGCTAAAATAGGTAAATAAGCATTCTTTGCCCGTGAGATACGAACACTTCCCGAAAGTGTACATGGCCCGCTAATGATTAATTTATCCATTTTACATCCTTTTTTTAATTCTTAAAAATCGATTTCTACTTGTATAGTCTTTTATAATGTCAACTTTTGCAAATCCTACTTTGTGGGCCAAGTCCTTCAAAGATTCAAGATGATTTTCGTGTCCCTCAATAAGCGAGACGCCAGAGTCATTTAATTTTAGATAAATACTTTGGAAAAAATCCTCAAACCAAAGATCGTAGATATCGTCTTCCAAAAAGAGTGCCATACCAGGCTCATGACTAACTACTTGATGATGAACACTCTCGTAGTCTCCAAGACGTTTAATATAGGGCGGATTTGAAAGAATTATATCAAAGTGCCCCTCTAATTCTTTTAATCGATCTGATTGAATAAAACTAACCTTATGTTTAGTAGAAAAAGCATAATAAAGCCTGAAATAATTTTGCCTAGCTATGTCTAGGGCCTTCATCGATAAATCTGAGGCCACTACTTCTAATTCTGAAGTCTCTTCAAATAAGAGGGAAAGGGCTATGGCCCCTGAGCCTGTTCCAATATCGGCCACTCGGCATTTTTTTAAACGATAATGTTTTTGAATCTCTAAGCTTGCTAGTTCAACTAATATTTCCGTTTCGCTCCTAGGAATTAATACGTCGCTTGTGACGTGAAAATAGGAACGATAAAAATATGCATAACCTGTAATGTATTCAAGGGGGACTCCCTTCTTCAACTGTTCAAAAAAAAAAGTGAAGGGATGATTTTTATGGTTAAAAAAAGGGGATTCAAACAGCTCTTCACTGTCAGCTTTTTTTATGGATGCAAACAGTTTCAAATCTCTTTTAAGACGATAAATTGTAAGCCCAGGGTAACAAGAAAGTAGAGATTTTTTTTCTTCATTAAAGAATCTTAGTAAATAATCCCCTAAGCTTTCCATCACCATGCACCACCAACTATTCTTCTTGGCCTTTCATCAACTCGGCTTGATGGTGAGCAATTAATGCATCTGTTATGCCCCCAAGGTCTCCATTCATTACCCCATCGAGATTATGGACGGTTAAACCAATACGGTGGTCACTAATTCTATTTTGAGGATAATTATACGTTCTTATTTTTTCTGACCGATCGCCATCCCCAATCTGACCACGTCTTTCTGAGTCAATCTCGCTCTTCTGAGCCTGAACCATATTATCATAGATTCTAGAGCGTAGAATCTTCATTGCCTTTTCTTTATTTTTTAATTGTGATTTTTGGTCTTGGTTAGCAACTGACATTCCCGTAGGGATGTGAGTAATTCGAACGGCAGAGTCCGTCGTATTAACCGATTGCCCTCCAGAGCCACCTGAACGATAAACATCAATGCGAAGATCATTTGGATTTAGTTCAAATTCAACCTCATCGACTTCTGGCATGACGGCAATTGTAATTGTAGAAGTATGAACACGTCCCATCGTTTCGGTTTTAGGGACACGCTGGACTCGATGAACGCCTGCTTCCCATTTTAACTTTGAATAAACCTTGTCACCTGTAACGGTAAAAATAATCTCTTTAATACCTTGATCGCCTTCAGACATTGAATCAACTTCAATCTTGTAACCTAAATGGCGAAAATAGTTTTGATAAAGACGAAACATATCAGCAACAAAGATTGAAGCTTCATCACCTCCGGCACCGGCCCGCATTTCCATGATTACGTTTCTATCATCGAGTGGATCTTTAGGAAGTAAAAGAAGCTTTAAGCGCTCTTCCAGGGGAGGAATCTGCCCTTCAAGTTCGGAAAGTTCCATCTTGGCCATTTCGCGCATATCTTCGTCTTTTTCGTTTTTTAAAATTTCCTTAGAGCCTTCAAGGTCATCTTTGAGTTTTTTGTATTCTCGAAAAGCAATAACAACTTCCTCGATATTAGAGCGCTCAGAAGAAATTTCTTTAAATTCTTTCTGACGCTCGTAAATGGAAGGGTCTGCTAGTTTTTCGGTGAGTTGTTCATAACGAGCAACAACTGCCTCTAATTTATCGAACATTGACATGGATATTAGCCTTCTAAAAAATCTTTAAGTTTAAAGTTACTGTTTTCGATATCGGAGAGCGACATAAAATCAATTTCATCAACCGTGATTTTCTTTTCATTCGCTGTCTTTAAATTATACTTTTCTTCTAAAAAAAGAACTGTCTTTATAGAGGCTAAGGCCACTTCTAGCTGCTCTTCAGTCGGCTCTTTTGTCGTTAATCGCTGCAAGAGTTTTCCGGGATAACTCATAATCCTTCCCAGTGTTGAATGAGGATCTTTTCCGACAAACTTAATCAATTCATAAGAAATTCCAGCGATAGGAAGGGTTAATGAAACCTTAAACAGCATGGCATAAAGATGCTTTAAAATAACGGGAGAATTTGTTCCGACAGGAATGATGGCAAAGATAATCGCAAACAATATGATTGAAACAAACATTAAGAAAAAAATAAACGTCGTACCACATCGGGGATGAAACGTTGGGTACTTTTTGGCATTTTCAATAGTCAGCTCTTCTCCAGCTTCAAAAGTTGAAATCGATTTATGTTCGGCTCCATGATATTGGAAAACTTTTTTAATATCCGGAATAAAGCTGATCAAATAAATATAGCTTAGAAAGATACATGCCTTAATCGTCCCATCAATGGCATGAAACTGCCAACTCTGAAGATCCCACTTTGCTCCACTAAATTTTTCAATAACAGCAGTAAGGGCATGAGGAAGAAAAACAAAGAGACCAATCCCAAAGGCAAATGAAAAGGCAATAGAGAGAAAAGTTTCTATTCCTACTTTCTCTTTAGATTTTTTTTGAGTTTCGTACTCACTCTCACTCAGCCCTTTTTTAAGCGCTTCTTTTTTATTCTCCTCGTCCATGGCGATGTTCGCTGAATAATTAAGTGAGACAACTCCATTGGCCATTGTTTCAATTAAAACCAAAACTCCTCGCAGAAAAGGCTTCTTTAAGAAGGCCAGCTTATTAGAAAGCCCATACCATTGATCCCGCCGTAAGCGAATAGAGCCGTCCGGCTTTCTAACTGCCACGACAAAGGCATTAGGAGACCTCATCATCACGCCTTCAATGACCGCTTGGCCGCCAATGGATGCGTATTGTTTAGAGACAAGAAGAATTATTTTTTTCATCATGTTCGTTTTCATTAAGAGTTCATTGAATCCAAAAAGTCTGAATTCGTTTTCGTTTTTGTAACCTTTGAAAGCACAAATTCCATTGCATCAATTGGTGCCATAGAATGCAGAACCTTTCTAAGGAGGTAAGAGCGTTGAAGATCTTGAGGGGCCATAAGGAGATCTTCTTTACGAGTTGAAGACTTATTGATGTCTAAGGCCGGGAAAATTCTTTTTTCAAGAAGTTTTCTGTCTAGCTGAATTTCAGAGTTACCTGTTCCTTTGAATTCTTCAAAGATAACTTCATCCATTCTTGATCCTGTATCAATAAGAGCAGTTGCGATAATTGTAAGAGAACCACCACCTTCAATATTACGTGCAGATCCAAAAAATCTTTTCGGCTTATGAAGTGCATTTGAATCAACCCCACCCGAGAGAATTTTTCCGGATGGTGGAACAACCGTGTTGTATGCTCTCGCTAAACGAGTGATCGAATCCAGAAGAATAACAACGTCTTTTCCTGCTTCTGTAAGTCGTTTTGCTTTTTCAATGACCATTTCTGCCACTTGCACGTGGCGAGAAGCTGGTTCATCGAATGTACTCGAAACAACTTCAGCTCTGACGTTTCTTCTCATATCTGTTACTTCTTCAGGACGCTCATCGATAAGAAGAACAATGAGAATCGACTCAGGATGGTTGGTCGTAATGGCATTTGCGATGTCTTGAAGAAGAACCGTCTTACCCGCCTTTGGTGGGGCCACAATCAAACAACGCTGTCCAAAACCTTGAGGGACAAAAAGATCAATCAAACGAGTTGAATAATTCGTTGGGTGATATTCAAGATTAATTTTTTTCTCTGGATAAAGTGGAGTTAAGTTATCAAAGAGAACTGTCTTTTTATGTTTTTCTGGTGACTGGGAGTTAATTTCGTTTACTTTAACTAAAGCAAAATATCGCTCTCCTTCTTTAGGTGGACGAATTTCGCCTTCTACTGAATCTCCCTTACGAAGACCAAATTTTCTAATTTGTGAAGGTGAAACATAGATATCATCAGCACCTGGAAGATAGTTATAAAGAGGAGATCTTAAAAATCCAAATCCATCAGGAAGAATTTCGAGAACACCGTTTCCAAAAATAGATTTATCGTCTTTTGCTGTTGCTTTAAGAATAGCAAAAATAAGCTCATGCTTTTTTAAATTGCTCGGGTTTTCTATTTGGATTTCTTCGGCCATTGTCGTGAGTTCGGCGATGTCTTTTTCTCTAAGATCGTTGAGATGCATTTTGTGATGACTCCTGTTGCGTGATAAAATATATTAAGAAATTAATCATTTGATTTGTAGGAAAGTACCGAATATTATTGAAACCTCTTATTGATTATATTTCGGTGAATGATGGGGAACATTTATAGATAGATCAATATTAACCGCCCTGCCTTTTCTGTCAAGAACTAAGACTTTAATTTACGACTTGTGTCGCACTTTTTTATGCGCTATAAAACCCCTATATGCTAGATTTTTCAACATATAAGCGATTTAAACTCTTTGAATATAAACCCATCATGGCCATTGATTTTGGCCATAAAGTTGTAGGAACTGCTTTTTATTGCCCAGGAACTGACCCCTTCCCTTATCAAGGGGAAAAAATAATCTATAAGTCCCAATTAGATACTGTTGCCGCATTAAAAGTCATAATTGAAAACGAGGCCATTGAAATTTTGGTTTTAGGTATCCCTTATTACCTAGATGGCAAAGAAAGTGTGATGACCAGACAAATAAAAGAATTTGGCGAACTTCTAAAGAAACATTTTCCAGCTCTCACTCTCTTTGAGCAGGATGAAACTCTTACAACCAAAGCAGCGGAGGAAAGAATGATGAATTCCCCTCAATTTAACTTCAAAATTGATCGCACTCAAATTGACTGTGTTGCTGCAACGATTATCCTTGAAGATTTCATTCGATCTTGAAAATAGAAATCAACGACAATTGTTGGCCACTAATCTTTCATAACGATTTACATAGTCAGAGACACCATAAGCACTTTTATACAAATCTAACCAATTCTGGCATCTCGTTTTGTGAGCCTCTAGGTTAACTGCCGCCTTGTCAGCTTCACGCTGGGCCTTAAGAGCTGCTTCTGAATTCGGCCTGGCCGAATTCATGGCTTCCTGAGCATCGGCCAAGCGCTTTTTAGAAGCAGCTATTTGACGACCATCCTCTGGTATTCGATTTTCAATATCCATGTCGTTTCCTTTACCAAAATACTTTTCCAAAATGCCCTTAGCTTCTTTGGAGGCACGACTTTTTTCTTCTGGTGACATTTCTTCTAGTCTTTTTTTACTAGAAGAGGAGTAATTATGGATCGGGTCGTCTGAAAAATTTCTCCTGGCCTGCCTAGTTGCTTCTGATTCTTTAGGTGAACCAACGCTCGGCTCTGATTTCTGCGCTAATTTTGGCGCTGTCTTTTGTGCTTCAGGAATAGTTGGCGGCTGAATTTTTTCTTCTGCCTTAGGTTTGTCTTTTACTTCTGAACGGACGGAAAGCAATTTCTTTCTATCATCTTCTGCTTTCATTATGCTCAAGGCTTGATCCGCCTCTTGCTCTGAAAAACCAGATTTCATCAAATGTTGTTTTGGAGTCAAGACTACCGTCTTTTTTCTCCCATCAACTTCAATAACTGCTTCAAAAGGCTTATTTGTTGTTCCGTGAATATCTAAAAGGGCATTCGTTTGCTCAGGTGTTAAAGCTCTCTTCCCCATGGCCTTAGAAAAATGAGCAGAAATCGCGTCTCGATAAAAATCTTTTGGAGAAGAGCCTGTTAGACCTGACTCCATCAACAACCTTCTTGTTTTCGGATCTTCAATTCCAGCTTGTGAGAGTAATCGCGCCTTTTTGGCAATCTCTTCAGGAGTATAGGTTCCAAATCCCCTTCCTTCACTTCGCCCCACTTCATGAGCATCCAAAATGAGCCTTGCCTGTTCTTTTGAAAATGCTTCTCCCTTGTTGGCCAAAGTCTCAATTAATTTAATTCGTTCTGCATCTGACAATGTACTCGCCCGGTTAAGCATTCGATCTTTGATTTCTTGAGCTAGAATTGTATTTCCTTCACTGACTGCTTTTTGATATGCAGAGACATCTGAAATCATCTCCCTGCCAGGAGTAAGAGTTGTAGCCGGGCGGCCTAAGATTTTTCTTCCTGAGGATGCTAGATTTGAGGTAACTTTTTTAGATTTTGCAATAATCATTTTTTTCACTGGAGTGCTTAGATCTGTTCCTAAAGCTTTGCCCACTTTTTTCATTAATGCGGCTGAAGGCTTCACAAAACGAGAGCTAAGCACAGGTCTTGTGATTTTTCCAACGACTACTCTTGATGCTGTTGCTGCTACTTGAAGTTTTTTATTTTCAGAAGCGGCCTTCGTTACCATTTGGGCGATTGCCGTTTTCCCTGATTTGCTGATTAGAGCTTCGGCAAATTTCTTAATCATTCCTGGACCTAATAATGTTGCAAGTATCGTTGGGGCCACACGGCAAATATAGAGTTTGGATTCATAAGGACTCATGCACTCATTTGCTGCATAAGTTTTCGTAGCAACTTGCTCACCAATCATCTGCGCAAGCGCCCTGCCCGACTCTGGAAGACCCGTTACAAATGAAGCAAGGGCCTTACCCACTTCCATGACATCGGCTAAACTTTCAAGAGCGGCAAGAGTTTCACGTGCCAATGATCCTATTCCTTCAAATAAGTTCTGTATGCAATCTCCACCGAGTGCTTTTCGATCTTCACTTGGCTCAATTGTCTTACTCAGGCATGATTCAACCCTGAAACTGGCCGACCTAGATTTAAAATTTTCATCTTCTGAATTAAGCAACTGATAAAGTGCGCCTCCCTTATCGTAGCCTCCTGCGGGTAAGGAGCAACAAAAAGTTTGCTGAACACTTGCGCCAAATTTTGCCAAAGAGTTCAGCTCTTCTTTTTTATCTGCATCTTCAATGCAATTTAATTTTATAGATTCTCTTTCTTGTAAAAAATCCTGTAAGTCGCTTTCAACAGCTTCAATGTGCAGCAGACTTTTGTTCATCTCTTTTAAGGTTGAATCAGAACACTGTGTGTTCGCATTTTTCAGTATTTCACCATCGATAATACAACCTTCCTCTGTCCCCCTTTGGGCCCAATAATCAGACGCATTCGTTTTAGCTTCTTTGTAAAAATTCATCAGACAATTCAGTTGAGTTTCATCACTTTTTTCTTTCTCGCCTGACATTGAGCTTATTGCAGCTATTTCTTGTTTTAAGTCCTTACTGATATTATCTAGATCATAAAGGGCCGATCCAGCACGCGTCGTATAACTTCCCTTTCGTACATATTTTTTTCCATTACACTCTCTTAACGTCTCTTGGTAGTCTTGTGCAAAAGACTGATCAAGGAAAAGAAGGGAGAATGCTTGAGACTTAAAATGATGAGAATGAATATTCTTCATTATTTTTTCAAGACGTTTTCTTATCTCATAAAAGACCGTGCTTTTCTTACTGTCGAAAAATTGAAAGGACTCTATTCCTTTGAGAATTTCCTTTTGAATCAATGGCGGGGTCCCAAAGGGAAAAAGTGCCGAAGCGAAGGCCGAAGAGTTAGGTGTTAAAATATAGGAGTTTGACTCGATTAGCTCTAGATCATTTTTTTTGAGTGAAAACTGGATTAATATTTTTACAATTTGAGAGTCTTTGGTCATTTTAAATGAAACGACCTTCCTGTCTGATCGCCGATTGATTGAATCATAAAGAGCTGCTTTTTCTAGAAACGAATTCTTCAATTCATCGGACGTAAGGCCTATAGCCTGGCCCCAAAATGATCGTTTTTCAAAAGTCCCTATAAAAAGCTTGATCTCGGAATTAGTCTGCATGGAATACGCCTCAATGACTCCTGGGCTAATTGTTTGATCATGTTTAAAAAGTAATTCTGATTGAAATTCGTAATTAGATTCTGCAAATAAAATTGAAGCGTTCAATGTAAGAAGTATTAAAACAAAAAATTTTATAAACATGATGAAACCCTTAAATGGAAATTGATTACTTTTTTCCCGACTTTTTTAATCCACCAATAATAATCGTCGATTTTTCTCTCATTTATTATAAAATGAATCTCTCTTATATTAACTAGGAATTTCTGACCACCCTCTTTAATAGTGTCGACACCTCCTTTAACCTAAGATTATTATGAAAAAAAATTACACTCTCTTTATTATCGCCGCCCCTCTTTTTGCCCTCTTTTTGTTGGCACTCAGGGTTTATTACTCCGCAGTCATCTGGCAATATCAAGGACCAGACACTGAGTTTTTAATCAATCCAAGTGAAAATTTTTCTTCCATTAATTCACGATTAAAAAAGCAAGAATTCATTTCTTCGGCGAGACTTTTTCATCGTTACTCTCAATTCAAAGGCGTTTTGAACAAATTTAAGACTGGACGCTATGTCATTAAACATAACTCTAATCTCCTACAAGTCTTCAATACTTTGATTAACGAAAAATCTCAAATAGCGCTCTTTACTATTCCTGAAGGAAAAAATATGTTCGAGATTGGCAGAATGCTCGAAGAGAGCTCTATTACTCAGTATGACGAATTCATTGCCCTTGCTCGCGACAAAAACTTTCTCAGTGAATTAGGAATTCATGAGAATTCGGTTGAAGGATATCTTTATCCTGAATCTTATGATTTTACCCCTCATCTTCCAGCCAAGACCGTCATAAAAACAATGGTGAAACAATACTTTAAAAAAATTGCTCTAGTAAACTTGCAGGCCCATACATTGAGCCCCAAAGAAATACTCATTCTTGCTTCGATGGTTGAAAAGGAAACGGGAGATAAAAGAGAGCGCCCTTTGATTGCAGGAGTCTTTTTTAACCGCCTCAAACTAAAAATGCGTTTACAGTCAGATCCAACAACTATTTATGGAAAATTTGAAAAATATAATGGCAATTTAACTCGCAATGATCTGCTTACTGCTAGTCCTTACAACACGTATACTTTACCGGCCCTTCCCATTGGTCCTATTTGTAACCCTGGAATCGAATCAATTAAAGCAGTCCTCAATCCAGCTCAACATAACTATCTTTATTTCGTCAGCCAAAATGATGGCACACATATTTTTTCTGAAAGTTATGAAAAACATCAAAATGCAGTTAGTAAGTGGCAAATCAATTCTAAGAATCGCGAAGGTCGAAGCTGGCGCAACCACGTCGATAAATAAAAAATATTCTAAAGCCCTTGCTCAACAGATTTTAATGTACGTCGAGCATAATCACGAATAAGCATGTCTTTGTCGCTTGATAAGCGCTTAAGAGTCTCAGGCGAAGTCATGATATTTTTAGCTACTTCATGACGAACAGTAATTGAGGCATGCCGAGTAAGTATGTCGAGTATTCTGGGAGTCGTATTTTTAGATTTCGCCAACTCTACTGCAACACCTGGTTTGTCTTCTTTTAAAAAGTGAAACATTTTCTCTTCATCTCTACATTCGCGAACAACTGCCAAGTATTCTTCTGCGTACATTTTTTCTCCCAGGGCCCTAGATTCTGAACTTTAGCCTATGTTAATCATCACTAGAAATCTTGTAAACTTTTTTGACACTTTTGATTGCTCTTATGTCTCATTTTCAATCAGCAGATGATAGTTAATGGCAGTTTTTTCCCTTGTGTCAAAAACAAAATCCAGTGTACAATTATTCTGTTGCATACTACGCGTTATTTAATAATTTACGTGAAACAAGTGATGAGTTCTCAAAATAAATAATAGGAAGAGATCTCGAATTCAAGGAGGAATGTGTGGAGAAAGCAAAAATGGAAAAGTTTAAGACACTACTCCTGCAGGCTAAAGTCAGAATTATGAATGGCGGAATTCTTCGCTCCAATGAAGATCTAACTGTTTCAACAGATGATCTCTCTGATGAAGCAGATCTCGCGACAAGCGTTATTAATCAACAGGTCACATTCAATATGAGACAAAGAGAATTAGGGAAACTTAAGGCCATCGATGAGGCCCTCTATAGAATTGAGCAAGGTCAATACGGCCATTGTGATGAGTGCGATGACCCTATTGGAGAAAAGCGCTTAGAGAATCAACCTTGGACCACTCTTTGTATTACTCATGCAGAGGAAATGGAAAGAGAAAATCAAAAGTTTATAAGGGCCGTTTAAAAACTCACACAACAACTCGAGTTTAGATACCTAAAAACCCTCTTTCTAGAGGGTTTTTTTTTATTAACACAAATGACTCGATCTCGAATAATGCCGACTCGGCTTCTTTGGCTTCATTTCTTGATCCATGACTTTTCTCTCATGCCCCACAACCCTGTTTTCGCAGGAAAAAAGCCCGGTCGAAAATAAAATAAAGAAAAAATAAAATCTAAAAAGTCCATTTTTCATCTTCTACCTCACTTAATCTCAACTTCTTTTGAGACGGTCCACATTTCAGACCTATCCATTCTAAAGCAAAGATAAGGCCGAATTTTAGGTGTCAATTAAACACTAGTGTTTACAAGGAAGTTGGGCCTGTAGTATGGTCGCCTCGCCACTCAAACCAAGAGGAGTTCCCCAATGAAAAAGGCAGTCGCTCTCGCACTTTTTAGTTTATTCTCAACACTCGCAACGGCTTCTGAAATCCCGGCCCTAAGATGTCTGGGAACTGAGCCATTTTGGGGTGTCAAAACTCAAGTAAACGGAACTTTAACTTATGCTGACCCCATAACAATGGGCGTAACTCGCTACTTAAACGCTGAGCTACTAAATGCGGCCGGAACGTCGGGCGATTTCGCCTTCCAAATAAAGGCCGTTGACTCTACTAATAAGTCTCTTAAGTTAAATGTGATAAAAACAGTTTGTAATGATGGGATGTCTGATGAGGTTTATACCTACTCCGTTCTCGTTGAAACTGAAATCGGAATGCTCTTTGGTTGTTGCAATAAGGCCGACTAACCTTTGGACGGCCTACCAAAGTTTTTTCGATTGTTTTCTAGACAGTTCTCATAAGTCGCTAATTTAACTCTTTGCTCTCTTGGCCCAAAGCTTGCTTTTCAGTCAAGAGAACAAGTTAAGCGAATAGATTTATTCGCGGATCTAATTAAGGGATGAATTATGAATAAACTGACATTCAAAAAGATTATCTTAGCCTATGTCATGGCAACAATCTCCTTTGTGGCCATGTCACAATCGACGGGATTGCCTCTTGCCAAGATGTCTATCTCTAAGGTTGAAGAAAAATCCTATTTTGATCCCAAAGATCTCGTTTCAAATTATGTCAGTTGGGGGGTTAACCCCACGAACCCGGCCAGTATTAACCTTCTTGAAGCTTGGAAAAAATTTAAAAAGAAAAAAGATATCGTTGTTGCAGTCGTAGATACTGGAATTGATAGAGAGCACCCATTTTTAGAAAAAAACATCTTTGTTGAAAATGGGAAAGTTGATCCTAATAATTTTGGTGTCGATTTTTCAAAAGATAAAAAGTCTAAAGGCATGCCTACTGATAACCACGGGCATGGCACGCACGTTTCAGGAATTATCAAAAGTATTTTTCCAGAAGTTAAGATACTGGCCTTAAAATACTACAATCCCTCAGCTTCAGGAGTTGATAATTTAAACTCAACGGTTGAGGCCTTAAGATATGCCGTTGACCACAACGTCGACGTCATCAACTATTCAGGTGGTGGACCAGAAGCGGCCAGTGAAGAATTGCGTGTTCTAAAAGAAGCAGAAAGAAAAGGTATAATCGTTGTTGCAGCTGCTGGAAATGAAGAATCAAACATAGATGATAAAAAGAAGGCTTATTTCCCGGCCAGCTATGGGTTAAAAAACATCATTACGGTTACTGCCCATGATGAAGATTTAAAAATCCTCAATTCTTCTAACTATGGCCGCACAAGTGTTGATATCTTTGCTCCAGGATACAGAATAAAATCCTCTCTTCAAAATGGAAGAAGTGGATATCTAACAGGAACAAGTCAAGCTACGGCATTTGTAACTGGGGTAGTGGCACTCATTAAGGCTGAATACCCTCAACTCTCTACTGAAAAAATAAAAGAGATTATTAAAGCTTCTGCTAAAAAAGAAGTTACGATGGAAGGAAAATGCGCCACAGGTGGACGCCTAGATGCAGCTTCGGCCCTTTCTTTGGCCTCTCAATATGCGGGTGAAACTGAAGTTAAAAGGCAATTGGCCAATTCGGTTAACAGTGCCAAAGAAGGAAAAATTATTTACCGAATTGCGAATTAATTAGATCTTTAAAGGCCATGGCCACTGCAATCATTGTGGACAAAATAATGGCCAATTTAAAGAAAGACTCTAATCTTAAAATTCCCCATAAACGATAATCGAGCAAAACCCTAACCCAAGACTCATCAGCAGAAACCTCGCTCTTGGCAATTTGAAGATAATGGAACAATTCGCGACCTTCAAGAGAGTTATCATTTTCTTCTAAAAGCTTAGACATTAACTCCGCTGATAAGCGATAGCGCAACAATTCGTCGATTATTTCTATCGCTTCAGCATAAAAAAGCTTGCGCTCTTTATCCTCGATAATACCAATAGTATTAAAGGCTGAGACAAGATCACTAAACCTTTTAGATAAAAAACGGACATAGCTTTTTGCACGTGTTGAATGACGTGATTCAAATAATGGAAAAAAACGAATAAAGCTATATTGCCCATCCAAATATCGCTCTTTTATCCCATAAAAGCTCTTTGGTCCAAACGCGCTTCCAATGGGGTGATAGAGCAGTGAACGGCCACATGCTTCGCACTCTGTATCTGTGATAAAAACAGACTGACAAGACGGGCATCGCTTAATCTTCTGATAAGCGGTGGGTGGAATAGAGAGACCTTCTGAATCGTTTCTTAAATCATAATTCATAAGGAAAAGTGTAAAGGTAAAACTCTCTCATTGGCAAATAATCCAAAAAAAATTACTATCTTGTATGTTCAGAAAAATAACAACTTCAAAATATTCACCTTTTTTACTCTCACTACTTGGTGGACTCTTTTACGCCAGCGGATTCCCACTCTTTAACGGGCATTCTTTTTTTCTTGGGTCTATTATTGGCTTTTTCCTTTTTAATTATGCCCTTTCTCTTGAAGTGAGTCTTAAAAAGCAAATGCTTGTCGCTCTCATTTTTTCTTTTGGATTTTATATTCTCGGATTTTACTGGATTCCCTATACCCTTAACGAGTTTGGAGGCTTAACTCCGCCCTTCAATCATTTATTAGGACTTATTTTCTCTTTAGTTATAATCCCTCAAGCTTATCTCTATACTGCCATTCAAAGAAAAATAAGAAATCCTATTTTTTTAAGTCTTTCCTACGTTCTTCTTGAAGAATATGTCCCTCAGCAATTTCCTGCCCATATCGGCCATAGCTTTTTATCAATAGCTCCTGAATTTCCCTTAAAGTTGGCACCCATCTTTGGAGCTCCAGTTTACAGCTTTCTCACAGCATTCATTGGACTCAGCATCCTCGACCACATTAAAACGAAGCGTGCTCCTCGATTATCATATGCCCTATTTGCCTTAATGATGCTCTTAAACTTCACTCTTCCCTCTTCCTATCAAGGAAGGCTTTTGCCCTCACTAAATATCAGAGTTATCCAACCCAATATTGGCAATTTTATTAAAATCACTTCTGAAAGAGGTGAATTAAACTCACTTAAAAATGTTTTTGATAATTATTATGAATTAAGTACCGCTCCAACACGCACTCCTTTGGATTTAATTATCTGGCCAGAGACAGCTTTCCCAACTCTCATTGCCAGCGAAGTGATGAAACGTAATAACGACTTAAAAATCCCAGGAACTCTCTCTCAAATTATTGAAAAAACGCAGGCTGAACTTTTCATCGGGGGCTATGATTTAAAACCTAGTACAGGAAAGCAAGATTACGAAAGTCAATATAATGCCGCATTTCTCTTTGGCACTGATCAAAAGTTAAAAGACGTCTATCGAAAAATTCGTCTCATTCCCTTTGGAGAAGGACTACCCTTTGGGCCTTTTAATAAGATTCTCAGTAAAGTCATCACAAATGTATCTTATTTTGCGGAAGGGTCTTCATTTACACTTTTTAAAACAAAAAATGGAACGCCTTTTACAAGTGTCATTTGTTATGAGGTTTTGTTTTCAAGCTTTGTTAGAGATTTTTTAAATGCCCAAGAAATGCCTGCTCAATTTTTAGTGAATCTCACAAATGATTCTTGGTATGGAGATACGGCCGAACCACACCAGCATCTTTTTCTGGCAAAGTGGCGTGCTCTTGAATTTAATATTCCTATTATTCGTTCAACCAATACGGGGATCACGACCCTTATTATGCCCGATGGATCTGAAAGCGATAGACTTACATTTGAAGAGAAAAAAAATCTCGATTTTGAATTACAGTTGCGAGAGACAACGAGTACTATTTATCAAAGATTTGGCCTCTGGATGCTTCTTTCGTTATCCGCTTTTTTTTATATTCTCCAACGTACCTATCAAAAACTTAGGATTTAAGTGAGAAGCCTTCCTTGGTGAGTTCATGTATTCTAATAAAACCCAGAAAGGACTTAGCATCTATAACCGGAAGAACATGAAGATAGCGAGATTCTCCTTCCATAAGCTCTAAAGCTTCAAAGGCTAAATTTTCAGGTCCTATCGTAATCGGATTTTTATTCATTAATTCACTGACTAGGGTCTTTAAGCCAAAATTTTCTTTTGTAAAAGTTCGTCTAATATCACCTTCAACTAAAATTCCCATAAATTTACCATCATCAACAACGGCACAACCTCCGACCGGAAATTTCGTCATTAAAAGAATTACTTCTTGAAGTGTTTGACCAGATGTAACGACAGGACAATTTGATTCTTTAATCATCAAATCTTTTACTTTCATACGCAGGGATTTTCCCAAAATTCCACCTGGATGATTGACTGCAAATCCCTCTTTGGATAGGCCCGTCAATGCTTCCAATAAAACGGCCATTGCATCTCCCATCGCCACTGCGACGGTTGAACTTGTTGTCGGTGCTTGATTGTTAATACATGCTTCTTTTTCCACTGAACAATCAAGCACGATACCACAATGATCTCCAATGGGAGATGTACAGGCCCCAATAAGGCCTATGCGATTTTCCTTCTTAGTTGGGATAAAAGGGAGTAATTTTAAAATTTCTTCCGTCGTTCCTGATTTACTTAAAAAGACAATCGCATCTGTAGCCCTTACCCGCCCAAGGTCCCCATGCAAGGCCTCTGTCGGATGTAAATAAAACGAGGGCAATCCAAGAGAAGTGAAGGTCGAAGCACATTTTTGAGCGACAATTCCCGACTTACCCACTCCACAAAAAATAAGTGCTGATTTATTGCTTTGGAGCTCTGTGAAAAGATCCACCAGTTTATCAACTTGCGCTGAACCAGATTTTTCTAGAAGTTGAGCTGCTCGCTCTAATGCTCTTGCTTCAAGTCTTAAAACATCTGCCATCATTTTCGTGTGGGCCATACATTCCTTCTGCTCATTTAGCTTTCTCTTATTTTTATTCTTCGTTACAATGTATTTAAGATGATAAAAAGTTTTTTACAACTAATAAAGTTTTCTTTCTTCATGTTGACGGCCTGTTTCTTCTTACAGGGATGTTCTTCCTATGAGAATTTTAAACAAGTTAGTGAGGAATTAGAGATTCCTAGTCAGGTTTATCGCGCGGATTATAATAAAGTTTGGCAAGAAGTCAAAAAAGTTACAAATAAATACGACCGTGAACTCGACAACCAAGAGGCCGGTGTCATAAAAACCAGATGGATTGACAATACTCTAGAGCTCAACTTTGCAGACTCGTTTGGTCCAAATGACGGAGTCAAATCAGCTCAATTTAAACTTATCATAAATGTTGTCAAAGGCTATAGAGGTAACAAAGAAGTATGCAAAGTCACTATCTTCAAGCGACAAAGAATTGAACAAGACTTTCTTCAGGGCTTTAAGGTCATCCGAAGTGATGGAATTTTAGAGAAGGCCATCCTTTACCGTTTAGAAAGGGCCCTTTCTATTGAATCGAAACTGCAAGAAATTGAAGATAAAAAGAGTAAAGAAGCAGAAAAAAGCTTTTAAGTATTATTCAATTGTTGTCTGAAGGGCCATTCTCTGCCAATAAATTCTCTTCGCTTTCATATCTGAATCTGGTGATTTTTTACCGGTAATCTTTGCTAAACTCAGATCCATTTCATTAAAAATATCATTATAACGATCTTTTTGAATCATTTTCATTAAGGGTGCTCTCGCTTCTTGAAAACGTAAATCCCCTACTGTTAAAATCACTGACTTTATCAAGTTCGAACGCTTTGACTTAAGTTCTTTCCCTTGCAAAGTTGGTTGATAATAATTTTTTTTGTCATAAAGCATTGACCAGACCTGAGGAGCGGCCTTAGAAATTTTTAGAGACCTGATATTATCTAACGCTTGTGAGCGCACAATGAATGATTCATCTGACAAACACTGCGCATAATGAGATCCATATTCTTTTTGCTTTAACGCCAGCATGGTCTTCAAACTTGCCATTCTCATAACCCAATTCGGGTGCTTTAAAAACTTTGATAAAAAAGGTGCTGACTTCTCCCCCATAATCTGGCCCAAGAGAAACGTAGCCACCCAACGATTTTTATCAGGATATTTGCCATTTTTCATAACTTCAATCAAGGCTTCAACTGATTCACCACCGTGCTTAATGGTTTCTGACTTAAGAGCTATGATCTGGTTTTTATCAGAGTAATTCACCATGTACTTTTGCAGAAGAGTATTTTTAACTTCACTGGAATTAATAGAAGCCTGAGCAGATACACTAAGAAAAATGGAAACAAACAGGGTGCCATTTTGGAGAAACTTAAAACTACCATAATTCATATAAAGATCCTCTCAAAAATTTAACCTAACATCTTCTCAAACTCAGACAGCAATTCTTCGGCTGATTTTTGCTCACCTTCAACAACAGGAATATCGTCTGCTTCAACAACTGCTTCTACTTTTGGGGCCGGTTTACTATCTTGAATGGCCTTGGCCATCTCGGCTTCTAGATCTAACTCTTCTTCCACTGGCCCTATCACTGGAGCTGCTATCGGCATCTCTGGAGCTTTCACCTGAGGAGCGCCCTTCTTTAAGGCCGAGACTTCTGCTTTCAATTGATCATTTTCTTGCTGAAGCCGTTTTAAATTGGCTAGATCTTCCTCGATGATTTCATATTCTTTTAATCGTTCCCTGAGATCATTTCGCTCATTGGTCACTATTGTCAGATCTTTCTGCAGATTAGCATCTCCCCCACTACTAGCACGCGCTTCAGTTAACTGAGCCTGCAAGGCCGCTAAATCTTTTTTTAAAATATCAACTTCTGCACTTCCTTTTCCAGAAGATAATTCCATCATTCTTTTTTCAAGATCTGCAATTTGCTTAGAGCGATCATTGAGTTTTAACGTTAATGAAGCAATCTCAGCATTTTTTTGATTTACTTCCTCTGAAGACGACCCCACGCTAATATTCATCGAACTTGGAAGATCCCCTACTGGAACTACAGAGGGGATGCCATTCCCCATATCAAGCCCTCCACCTCTGAATAAAGAAGACTTTAGAGATGTTGAATTTTGAATAATTGAATCCAAGTAATTTTTAACTACACTGGCGGGAATTTCATGGGTAAGTTGATGAAATTTTTTTCTATTATAAAACCAATACGCAATAATAGTTCCTGTTGTGACAAGCAAAAGCGTGCCAAAAACAGTAATAGTTTCATCTGTAAATTTCGTGAGAATTAAACGTAATGTTTCTGACACAGTTCCCTTCCTAGGATAAACATAGATCGATCTAATAAATTATATGCTTTTAGTGAAATTTGACAAGATCTCACTGTGAAGAGGGGCCCTTGCCGCCACAATTGTTTCCTGAAAAGGATGAAATGCCTGACCAGTGTAATCAGATACAATAACTCCGGCCTCCAGACAAATCAGACCAGCAGCAGAAACATCCCATGCAGCAAGTCCTCTTTCCCAAAAACAATCAAAAACTCCTTTAGCTACATAACAAAGATCAAGAGCTGCGCTCCCCATTCTTCTTATTCCACGAGATTTCCCCATCATGTTTTTAAATAGAGTAAACTCATCTTCGAAAATGGGACCTTTCTCTGTTGTAAAACCAGTTACGAGCAGTGAATCTTTTAACATTTTTTTATTCTGACTTTTTTTAATCTTTGAAACAGGTGTTTTTCTTGATAAATGGTTGACCATTTTTGTCCCTTTACCTTTTATCGCATAAAAGCACTCTCCACTACTTGGTCTTAAAACAACTCCCACAACTGGTTCTCCAAAACGAACAAGCGAGATACAGACACAAAAATAGTCGAGACCATTTAAAAAATTATTCGTCCCATCTAGGGGATCGATGATCCAAACCCATTCTTTTTCTTGTAAAAATTTATAACGAGACATCTCACCTTTATATTCATCAAAAGCACTCTCCTCGGCCAAGATAAAATGGTCTGGGTATTGATTTTTTATTCCCCTTATAATAATTTTTTCTGATTCGGTATCTGCATTGGACGCAATTCCTTGGGCTTCTTTCGTTGTAATTCTTAATGAAGAAAGCCGGGCTTGCTTTTTCATCAAGTGATCACCTGCTGATTTTGCTAAAGAAAGTGAAAGCTTTAAGGCCACTTCATTCGTGACTTTTTTATTTATAATCGTCTTCGGAATATTCATCTTCACTGAGCTTGTCTTGTTCAATTTCTGCTTCATTTTCTTTTGCATTTTGGCCATCTTTGATCTCTTGTTGATTCTTTTCCTTTTCAGGAACCTTGTAAGACTCTTGGAACCAATGTCCAAGATCTATTAGTTTACATCTTTCTGTACAAAAAGGTCTAAATTTTGATTCGTAATATGAAAACTCTAATTGGCATTGAGGGCATTTTACGCGCAAATTTTTATTCATACGAGTTCACCATATTTTCCAAAGTGCTCAAGAGTTTTTTCATAAAGTGAATTGACTGAGTCGTAATTAACTTGTTCAAATCGGTTAACGAAACGAATTCCTCTCACTGAGCTAGTTAACCAAATTTCACGAGCTTTCAGAAGATCCTCTCGAACAATAGTTGATTCAATTATCTTAACATTATTATTCTGAAGGTTATTCATTAATTTTTTTCTCATCACCCCATCTAAAACCATTGACGAAATCGAAGGTGTTTTCACTAAATAGTCCTCAGTAACAATAAAAACATTCGATGTACTTGCTTCAGTCAGCTGCCCCAAATGATCAAAATAGAGAAAATCATTAAAGCCCATCCCGAGGGCCCTCTGCATTTCTAAATCGGACTCAAGATAATGTGATACCTTAAGAAATGCTGGATAAAGTCCTGGGGTTTTCATTTTTAAAGCGACTGTTAAATTAAGGATTTCGACTGCTAAATGAAGTTGTCGCCTCTCGATATGCAGACAATCATCAAATAACGTTATACGAAAATAAGAATCGGACGTATCTTTATTAAAAAGATCCAAAACATAATCTTTTAACTCTTGGTCACACTGCTCCCACTTCATTTCAGGAAAAAGAAAATGGGCCCCAAGGAGTAGGCGCTCCAAGTGACTTTCCAAAAAAAGAATCTTTCCAGAAATTGAAATAAACGAAGTAAATACGACATGTCCTCTGTTGAGTGAAGCCAATTGGTAGTGTCGTGCCGTTTCTTTTGATAATATTTTCATGCTCTTTACGCTGGCCCCTTTCTTGATATAAGTGTAGCTTTAACTTTAAAGAATTGCCAAGTGATTCAAGGATAGTTATGCCAACTCAACGTCCCATTGTCATTGTCGGATTTGGCTCTCAAGCATGCGCCTGGGCGCTTAATTTAAGAGACTCCAATGTTGACTTAAGAATAGCTCTGCGTCCGGGGAGTGAAACAAAAAAAAGAGCAGTTCAGCTGGGCTTTGAATGTATCAGCCTTGAAAGTGATGAGTTAATAAATTATTCGCTCTTTATTATGCTTATCCCTGATGATAAGCATTTGTCTTTTTTTGAAAAAAACAACATTTTCATTCAGAAAAATTCTCACTTCGTCTATGCCCATGGATTTAGTTTATCAAAAGAGCGACTTCACGAAAAATATTCCCAATTCGGCCACTCACTTTTAGCCCCAAAGGCTATCGCTAGCGATGTGCGCTTTCAATACGAGACAAAAGGAAAGATCGGCGCTGCTTATTATGCAGAAACCGCGGACAATGAAAAAAACCTTAAAAGTTTGGCCATACAAGTTGGCTTTACTGCCCTTTATAAAAGTCACTTTGACGAAGAATGTTTGGCCGATCTTTTTTCCGAACAATCTCTACTTTGTTCACTCATACCATACGGCGCCTTAAAATCTTACAATCTTTTGCGTTCTAGTGGTGTTTCAAAAGAAGTGGCCTTTATGGAATGCTACTTAGAATTAAAATCTATTTCACACGCTTTTGTCACTTTGGGACCAGAAGCTTTTTTTAAGCTCATTTCCCCCAACGCCCTTATAGGTTCTCAAAAAGGAAGAAAACTTCTCCTAAATGAGACATTTGACAATGGACTAAAGCAAATTCTGATTGATATAAAAAATAAACAGTTTTATAAAGAAGTGGAAATTGATATTGATCAACTACGCAGTAATATTCTACATGAGTGGGGTCAAGAGGAATTGTCCCAAACATTTAAAACCTTAAAAGCAGAGCTAATAGTATGACTTATTTAAACTCCAAAACTAGCGCAAAACTCAATACGCGCCAAATTCGCAGCTACAAAAAAAAGAGTTCAAAGCGCCCATTGCAAATGCTGACTTGTTACGATTTTCAAACGGCTGGACTTTTAAATGAGACAAATCTTGACCTCATTCTAGTTGGCGACAGTCTTGGGAATGTTATTCTTGGTTATGAAAATACTATTGAAGTTAATATTGAAACAATGGTCCTTTTCTCTAAAGCTGTTAAAAAAGGAGCCCCTCAAAAATTCGTCATCGCAGACCTTCCATTTGGAAGCTATGCCTCTATGGAACTCGGATTAACAAACGCTATTAAACTTTTTCAACAAAGTGGAGTTGAGGCCCTAAAGCTTGAAGGGGCATTCCCTTTTGAATTAGAGCTTATAAAACGCCTCAGTCAAATAGGCATTCCTATTATGGGTCATATTGGTCTAACTCCTCAGTCAGTTCATGAGCAAGGTGGTTACTTTACTCATGGAAAAAATCTGCATGAGCAAGAAAAATTAACTGAAGAAGCAAAGGCCCTTGAAGCAGCGGGCTGTTTTTGTATTGTCCTTGAGTGCGTAGAAGAAAAACTGGCCCAAGAAATCACCCAAAACTTATCTATCCCTACAATCGGCATTGGATCAGGTACGGAGACAGATGGTCAAGTTTTAGTCATCAATGACCTTTTACATTTAGGAAAAAATACACCTCCCAAATTTTGTAAACCAATTGCTCATCTTTATGAAACCAAAAAGCAATTAATTGAAGAGTATTTGAAATAAAATGCGTCTCATAACTATTGATAACGGAAATTCAAATCCTCATGTCGGTCTCTTTGAAGATAAAGAGCTCATCAAGGTTATTCCCTTAAAAGATTACATCGAACAAAAAGATGACTTCATCATTATGTCTGATGTCGGCCCCCCTCTTCAGATTAAACCAAGCTATTCGTTAAAAAAGCATCGCCATACAAATGAGTTACCCTCTTTTTTTGAAATGCCCGTTCATTATTCTGAAACGCTCGGAGACGATAGACTCATATGGGGGTATGCTCTCTTTCAAAAAATTCAGAATGATAATGATCGAATTTTAGCAATTGATGCAGGGACTTTTATGACGATGGACTTAATCACCTCCCAAGGTTTTATGGGAGGCTTTATTTTTCCAGGACTAAAAACTTTTTTAACAAGCTATGCAAAAGGTTCACTTCTTCCCGATTTATCCGAAAATAAAATTCAACCTTTCCAACTTCCTCAAACTACCAACCAAGCTATTTTAAGTGCTACTGACCATTTTTTGGAATCAACCCTTGCAAGTATGATTTGTAAATTGAAGCCGAGCCAAATTTTTGTCACAGGAGGAAGCATGGAAATTGTCTACAACAAGCTTCTAGAACTTAATTTAGGAGTTCAACTTGAGAGAGATCCTCACTCAATACACTTAGCCTTGGCTTTGATATTTCAGTCTCAGCTTCAGAGAGAAGCTTTTTAAATTTTTCTGGAACTTCTACTGCTCGGTATTTCTTTCCATTAGTTGTACGAATCCAATAGCCTTTTACCAGTTGCTCCTCTACTACCATTCGAATGGGTTTCATACTTACAATATGATCAATATTAATTAAAAGTGTTTCAAAAACATTATCTACAGACTGCCCATCTTTAGGTGAAACAATTTTAAATTTTTCAAGTGCCATAAATTCCTCATTTTTTTTAATAACTGGATTATAGCCATCTTAAGAAAACTTAAAAGGAACTTTGTAGAAATTACAGCATTTGAGCTTAAATATGTTTGCGATATAGGCAATGGAGAAGCTCTTTACGAGGAATTTTATTCAATGAATTCAATTTTTATAAAAAAAGAACAGGCCATGTCTATTCGCTTTAACTGCTCTTTGGAATAAATATTCATTTACTCCTTCTTAATTACGGCCGTGCTCTATTCATCACAGGTTTTTTAATTGAATAGAGCGCAGCCGAATGGCCGCAAAAAGACTAATGAAAAGTGGCATAAAAAACCCATAAAATTGAACATTTAAAAATAAAAATGCTGAGATAAGCGAGCCCCCTATAAAAGAGAAATAAATTCCAACTCGACACCAGGTCGCAAAAAGTTCTTCCTTATGGGGGTTTTTTAACGTTGACCAAATTCTCACAAGACCTATTCCAAAATCTGTAGTTAACCCCGTTAAGTGTGTTGTCCGAATAACCGCCCCTGAAGCAGAAGAAATAACTGCATTCTGAAGACCACAAGTAAAAGATAAAATAAACAACAAGACGTAATCCCGGCCTGAATGAAGAGGCTCACCGAAATTCCCGAAATAACCCAAAACTCCAGCGAATGCGACAATGAAAATATTAAAAATAATCACAGAAAAAACAAATGAGTAACGCGGCGGAAGGTGATTAATTCTTCTTCGCTCCACATTCCAGGCCGAAATAATAACACCTAATAAAAAACAAATGGGAACCATTAGCATACCAAGCATCACTTTCCAATCAGACTGGGCCCCTGCAACTCCAGCGAGTGTTGCAAAGCCAGTAACGTGGGAGACAAAACGATGAACGGCAAGATAGCCGGCAGTATTAAGTGCGCCTCCTTGAAAGGCGAGCAAAAACCAAATAAATAAATTTCGTGGATGATAAAGCTGATCTTCTTTGCCTTTAAACATTCACTAATTATTCATCTGCGGCTTCCAAATGGAAAGGCTAAAATGTATAGTCCACAGATGCAAGAATTTAACTATGAAGATTTCAACCAACGCTTTGGTGGTATCGCAAGGCTTTATGGCGTAGAAGGCCTCGAGAGGCTTCTCAAGGCCCGCATCCTCATTGTTGGTCTTGGTGGAGTAGGAACTTGGGCAGCAGAGGCCCTGGCTAGATCTGGAGTTGGAAGCATCACCCTGGTTGACATGGATGATATATGCATTACTAATACAAATCGCCAAATCCATGCCATGAATGGAATGATTGGGAAAATGAAAGTCATCGCCTCTCGCGATCGCATTTTGGCCATTAATCCCCAATGCAAGGTTAATGCTATTGAGGAATTTTTCACCTCTAAAACATGTGAGCAAGTTCTTACGACTTCTTATGATTATGTTATCGATGCGATTGATAGCTTGCAAAACAAATGCGTTCTAGCGGCCGCCTGCAAAGAAAAAAACATTCCACTTATTACTATCGGGGGAGCTGCGGGAAAACGCAATCCTGCAATGATAAAAGTTGATGACCTAGGACTTGCCTGTAATGACTCTCTTCTTTTTTCATTAAGAAAACGATTAAGACAAGAATTCTCTTTCCCTTCTGGTGCCGGCCACACGAGGAGTAAAAAGCAAATTTTTCATATTGCTTGTGTGTACTCGCCCGAAGAACCAATGTTCCCTAAAAGTGATGGCACCGTCTGTGCGGTGGCCGAGGGAAACCTTAATCTTAGACTTGATTGCACCACGGGTATGGGGTCAATCACCCATATCACAGGTATTTTTGGATTTTTAGCGGCCTCTCACGTCATCAATCAGATAACTTGTAGTGAACAACTGACGAATTAAATCAGTCAAGATTATATAAACAAATCACAATTAAAGTCAGTAAACAAGAATCCGATAAGGAGAACAATTATCAATTTAAAGAGAAAAATTAAATGAAGAATAGAAGTCTTAAATTCAAACTCAGTATCCTTTCCATTTTTTTACTTTTAGCTTTAACAATATGTGGAGCAAATGGATTGATTACAACTCAAGCAATTGGGAATGATCTTAAAAAAACGGTCACCTACTCACTCCCCAACATAAGAAACCTAACTCTCATTGATATGGCCCATGATGGAATTAGAGGTTGTGCCCTTGAAGCTATCTTGGGAGCCTACACAAAGGATCAAGCTAAAATTCTGTCTGCTGAAAATGATTTATCTGAACATAATAAAAATGTTATCGAAAATTTTAAAAATATTTTAGCAAGTCAGTTATCTCCTCAAATGAGAGAGTTAACCCTGAAAAATGAATCAAAAATGAAAGAGTATGTTTTGTCGGCTCAAAAACTCATTGATTCAAGTAAAAAAATGGAACAAGAAAATGCCTCTAAGGAATTTTTGAGTTTCCAAGAAAAATTTAAAGAATTAGAAGAATCTCTTGAGGCCTTCGGTGATTTTTCCCAAAATGAAAACCATTTGGCAGCACAAAAAAGCTTGTCCATGATTAAAAACTCAACTCGAACGACCACGCTACTCTTCTTATTTTCACTAATTTTTGCCATCTCTCTTGCAACTTACATAACGATGAACCTGACAAAGAGTATAAATGATATAACCAAAAGAATCATGAGTGGGGCCAATGAAGTTGGAGTATTTGCAAAAGACTTGGCCGATGCTTCGTCCAACTTATCGGATACTACATCTGAGCAGGCCTCTGCCATTCAAGAGACTTCTGCATCCGTTACTGAAATTTCGGCAATGGTTAAACACTCTTCTGAAAGTGCAAACGATTCAACAAAAACGTCACACGACTCAAGAAGTAAAGCCGAAAGAGGGCAAACAGTTGTTCGAATGGTTGTCGATTCAATGGATAATATCAAAGAAAAGACCTTAGAAATTGAAAACGAAATTAATCTTAGTAATCAACAAATTTCTGAAATCGCCAAGATGATTCAAGATATTGGCACTAAAACTAAAGTCATAGACGATATCGTTTTCCAAACAAAACTTCTCTCGTTTAATGCTTCCGTCGAAGCGGCCAGAGCGGGTGAAAATGGAAAAGGGTTTGCGGTAGTGGCCGAAGAAGTTGGTAATCTCGCACAAATGTCTGGAAATGCCGCCAAAGAAATATCCACTCTCTTGGATGAAAGCGTTTCCCGCGTGGAAAAAATCATCGCCGAATCCACAAGAAAAATAAACTCACTTATGTCAGCAGCAAAATTAACCGCTGAAAAAGGAAGTGTGATCGTTGTGGAGTGTGGTGATGTGTTAAATGAAATTGTGGAATCATCCTCTCAAGTATCGTCCATGGTCGTCAGCATTGCTCATGCGACAACGGAGCAGGCCGTAGGAGTTAATGAAATTGCTAAAGCAGTTCAGCAGTTAGATATCGCCACTAATGCCAATGCAGCATCGGCCAATCAAGTCTCGCAAGCAGCAAGCTCTTTATTAAGTGAAGCCGATCAATTAAAAAAAGTATCTGATGTTTTAAATAGCATTGTGTATGGTGCTTAGAAATATTAATTATCGTCTAACCCAATACGATAAGCTTGATACAGTAAGCCCTCACGTTTTTTTTCACTGGCATTCTTCATTGAACCAAAACTTGTCACGGCCACGGGACTAATCCCACAAAATTCTAAAAGTGCTTTTTTCATCATATTGAGCGCAGGATGAAAATACATAAAGTACAACCAAAAAACAGGGGCATCACTAGTGATAATAAGGCGAGCGCTGCGACCTAATAATAACTTATCCCAATAAGAAGAATTCTCTCGATACTTAAAAGCAAAACCAGGAAGAAAAACACGGTCAATAAACCCCTTAAGGAGGGCCGGTGGTGCTGACCACCAAACTGGAAAAATGATAACTATATGATTGGCCCATTTTATCAGTCGTTGAGCTTCAATTAAATCAGCTTCAAGGTTCTGTTGAGAGCGGTATCCTTTTTTCAAAATAGGATCAAAACGCAAGTCAATTAAATTGATCCTCATCACATCTCCCCCTTTCTCTACGGCCCCTTGTTCATACGAATCGGCAAGACGAGCACAGAATGAGTTTTTGTCTGGATGGCCGAGCAGGATGAGAGTTCTCATTTAATCGCCTTTTCTCCATGAAGTTTGTGCAGAATTCTTTTGGCAATTGAAGGCATCACGTATTGATCAATACGTTCATTAAGGACCGCTAGCTCCCGAATGAGGGTCGATGAAATTGTCGCGAAATGGGGTTTAGCAAAAAGACAAATAGTCTCTATTTCTTTATTAATACCTCGATTCCCAACAGAGAGTTCTAGCTCCATTTGATAATCAGAAGAATTTCTGAGTCCACGCAGCAAAAACTGCGCTCCTTTTTGTTCTGCAAAGCGAGCAACTGTACCTTCAAACTCACAGATTTCAACATTTTTTAATTTATAATAATCAACGTAAGCCTGCATCATCTCCAGTCGTTCGTCCTTAGTGAACATATAAGTCTTTTTAGGATTAGTCGCGGCCACCCAAATAAGTTTATCAAAATGAGTCGCCGCTCTCATCATGATATCAGCATGTCCCCAAGTTGGAGGATTTGCGCTTATAGGATAAACAATAATTTTTTCACTCATAATGACTCTCATCTTTTGTGTTACCAAACCTATTATACACTTTATAAAAAGAATTCCTAGTGTTAGACTTTTGACTTCAAAATAGAGGTTCATTTACCAAGGATAGACTCATGTCAGAGAATTCAATCGAATACAATTTTAAAGAAATCGAAGCGAAGTGGCAAAAGTACTGGGACGTCAACAAGTCTTTTAAGGCCGACAACGTTTCCAATAAACCCAAGTATTATGCACTTGATATGTTCCCTTTTCCATCAGGCGATGGATTGCATGTAGGCCATCCTGAAGGTTATACGGCAACAGATATTATGTCCCGTTACAAAAGAATGCTTGGCTTTAATGTTCTTCATCCCATGGGCTGGGATTCTTTTGGTCTTCCTGCTGAAAACTATGCGATGAAAACTGGAACCCATCCAGATATTACAACTAAAAAAAATATTGCAACATTTACTCGTCAGTTAAAATCCCTCGGCTTCTCTTATGACTGGGATCGCGAGATTGCCACTTCGAATGTCGATTATTACAAATGGACTCAGTGGATTTTTGTTCAGCTTTATAATAAGGGACTCGCCTACGAAGCAGAGATGAACGTCAATTGGTGTCCGGCCCTTGGAACTGTTCTGGCCAATGAAGAAGTTATTGATGGAAAGTCTGAAGTTGGAGGTCACCCAGTCGTTCAATCTAAAATGAAACAATGGGTGCTAAGAATTACTGATTATGCAGAACGACTGCTTGAAGATATCGAAGATGTGGATTGGCCAGAATCCATTAAAGAAATGCAAAAAAACTGGATAGGCAAATCAGTAGGGGCCACAATCCATTTTCAAGTTGAAAACTCACAAGATTCAATTGAAGTTTTTACGACTAGACCAGACACTCTTTTTGGGGCCACCTATATGGTCATTGCTCCAGAACATGCCCTCGTCGCCAAAATAACGACTGCCGACAAAAAAAATGAAATTGAAAAATACATCAGTGCATGCAAATTAAAAAATGATTTGGAACGAACAGAACTCAACAAAGATAAATCAGGAGTTTTCACGGGGGCTTATGCTATTAACCCGGCCAACAATCAAAAAATACCTGTTTGGATTGCTGACTATGTTTTAGCCACCTATGGAACAGGAGCGATTATGTCTGTTCCTGGGCACGATGAGCGCGACTGGGAGTTTGCTAAAAAATTTAATCTTCCCATTGTGGCCGTTTTAGAAGGCGGCGATGTTTCTGAAGCTCCTCACACGGCAGATGGAGCCCATATCAACTCGGATTTTTTAAATGGACTCAATAAAGTTGAGGCCACTGCAAAAATGATTAGTTGGTTAGAGGCAAAAAAAATCGGAACTAAAAAAATTAATTATAAGCTCCGCGATTGGATTTTCTCCCGCCAGAGATACTGGGGAGAGCCTTTCCCTATTTTAAAATATGAAGACGGAACCATTCGTTGTCTGGACGCCGATGAGCTACCTCTTCCCCTACCTGAACTTGAGGAATTTAAGCCCTCAGGTAATGGAGAATCTCCTCTTGCTAATGCCACAGATTGGTTATGGATTATTGATCCAAAAACTGGAAAAAAAGCAAAACGCGAAACCAATACCATGCCAAACTGGGCAGGTTCATGTTGGTATTATTTGCGCTTCTGCGATCCGAAAAATGAAAAAGAACCTTGGAACAAAGAGATTGAAAAATATTGGATGCCGGTTGATCTTTATATTGGAGGAGCTGAGCATGCCGTCCTTCACTTACTTTATGCTCGCTTCTGGCATAAAGTTCTTTTTGATCTTGGCTTTGTTTCTACAAAAGAGCCTTTTAAAAAACTTGTGAATCAAGGATTGATCTTAGCAAGTGATGGCGAAAAAATGAGTAAGTCACGTGGAAACGTTGTAAATCCAGATCACGTCGTCAAGGAATTTGGAGGCGATGCCCTTCGCCTTTATGAAATGTTTATGGGTCCTCTTGAAAAAGTAAAGCCCTGGAAAGAAGATGGCGTAAAAGGTGTATTCAACTTTTTAAATCGCGCATATCGTTTTTTTGCGGACAGCTCTCACATCAAAGCGGGAAGTGAAAGCGAAGAGACTCTAAAAATTCTTCACAAAACCATTAAAAAAGTCACTGGCGACTATGACAATTTGCGATTCAACACCGCGATTTCTCAACTCATGATTTTTGTCAATCACTGCTATAAAGTTGGTACTGTGACAAAAGAGACCGCCAATACTTTCTCTCTTCTTCTTGCTCCCATGGCCCCACATCTTGGAGAAGAGCTCTGGGAAATATTAGGGCATAAAAAAACCTTAACCTATGAAGCTTGGCCAATATTCGATGAGACCCTCGCAAAAGACGATACGATCACCGTGGCCGTTCAAGTAAATGGTAAACTTCGCGCCACCTTAGAAGTTGAACCAAGCATTACCCAAGAGGAAATTCTTCTCATGGCAAAGGCCGATGAAAATGTGGCAAAAAACTTGGTTGGCACCATCGTCAAAGAAATTTATGTCCCTGGAAAAATTGTAAACTTTGTAGTGAAAGGATAATTCATATGACTAAAAATTTTTATATAACAACGGCCATCGATTACCCTAATGGAAGCCCGCATATGGGCCATGCTCTTGAAAAAATCGCCAGTGATGCTTATGCTCGTTGGTATACGTTTTTAGGATTCAATACTTATTTTCTCACAGGAACTGATGAAAATGGGCAAAAGCTATTAGAATCTGCTAAGGCTGAAGGCCTCTCAACTAAGGACTATGTCGATGCTAATTCTGCAAAGTTTAAAAAGCTCTGCAAAGACCTCAATATTTCAAACAATGACTTCATCCGTACGACAGAAGAACGCCATCATCATGTATGCAACGAACTTTGGAAAAAATTAGAAAATAAAGGCGACATTTATTTTGGTGTCTATTCAGGACAATATTGTCTAGCCTGTGAATCTTTTTACACCGAAACTCAAGCTCCCGATAATATTTGTCCTGCCCACGGCAAACCTCTCACCCTAAAAGAAGAAGAAGGTTACTTTTTTAAAATGAGCTCATACCAAGAATGGATCATTGCTCATATCAAAACTCACGAAAATTTCATCGTTCCTCAGTCTTCATTTAATGAAATGCTCTCTCGAATTGAAGGCGATAAACTTCGCGACCTTCCAATTTCCAGACCCCATGAAGGTTGGGGTATCACTGTTCCAGGAAACCCTAAATTTGTTATGTATACTTGGTTTGACGCTCTCATTAATTACTACTCTGCCATCGCCCATACGGAACAAGAAAAATTTTGGCCTGCAGATATGCATGTCATCGGTAAAGACATTGCTTGGTTTCACACCATTATTTGGCCCATTATGCTTCACGCTGCTGAAATCGCTCTTCCTAAACAAATTTATGTTCACGGAATGATTCTGGCTGAAGATGGAAAAAAGATGAGCAAGTCCTTAGGTAATGTTGTTGATCCCAACGAAATGCTGGCAAAATACCCCTTGGATAGTTTTCGCTATTATCTTTTGCGCGCTATACCTGCTCACGGAGATGGTCGTTTCTCTGAAAAGGAACTCATCGAAAAACATAATGCTGAATTAGGGAATAGTTACGGCAATCTCATTATGCGAGTTCTTAAACTTTACCTCAAAGACAATGCTCCAACTCTTGATGGAACAGGTGTCACACAGGAGGTCTTTTTCGATGACTGTTTCAAAAAGATGAAAGAGCATATGGAAAAGCGCGAACACAATAAAGCACTCGAAGCGCTGTGGGAAGGTGTGAATAGTATGAATCAGTATGTGAATACTAAAGAGCCTTGGAAACTAAAAGAAGACAAGGTGGCCTTAAAGCAAGTGGTTTATAATTGTGTGTATTCAATTCATGCCCTATCGGTTTTATTATCACCTTTTCTTCCTGATACTGCAGAAAAGGCCTTGGGTCCACTTGGAATAAAATTAAGTTCATACGAAGAAATTCAGTTTGGATCAACCATTTACGAGTTAAGTGAGCCAACGCCACTTTTTCCTAAGATTGAATTACCAAAAGCTTGATACAAAAACCGAGAGAGCTGAGATTAACAGTCCCTATATTTTTTTCAAAATCCTTAATACGCAAAAGATTCGGTGTTAAGCTCAAAAAAAAAACAAGGAGTCCAATAATGAAATTATTTATCGCTACACTTCTTACTCTCTCAACTTTCTCTTCATTCGCCGGTGATAATGGTGGCGGTTACATTGAATGTTCTTCTGCTTCAGGTCGTACT
>JAGOVS010000104.1 GCA_018060625.1 Bacteriovorax sp.
ATGTTGGATCAGTTGAATTTAAATGGAAAGGATTAAGCTTTAAACACTCTTGTGCATAAAAAAAATGACAATCTGGCTTAAACTCACTCTTTTTCTTTGTCCAATAGTAAGGTGAACGATTATTTTTTAGAGGCATTACTTCATTTAAATCCATTGGTAAAAACGTAGCAGCATCAAAATAATGAGCAAGCATCAACTGCTTCCCCTTAAAAGAGCAAAAATTCTCCATTTGCGATTTGGATAAGTGAATGGCCGGCAAGAAGAGTTGGTTGCCCTCTTTTTTCATTAATCCTTTTGTAAAAACTGAATTTCCAAAATCAATCCACTCGTTTATCTCTGCATTTGTCACGAGATGACGATCTAAATAAATATTCTGATTAAAATTATCAAAGCGAAAATCTTCAGCAACTTTTCCTAGAACTTCTTCTCCGTAGGCATAGACTCTGTTTTGCAAATAAACTTCCTGACACTGATCCGTCAAAAGCAAATCGAGATGCTTGCCACTTTGATTGTCTCTAATTGTAAAAAGATATCCTGAGTGCGGTAAAGAAACATGAGAGGTATTTGATTTTGTCAGATACCGATAACTTTTTTGTCCGGAGTGCTTTTTAAAATGATAATTTAACTTTTTTGTAAAGAGAACATTGCATTCTAGAAGCAGAGGATTACAACGTAAGAGTGATTCATCAAAAGAATTTGTAATACCATACTGTTTTAAGCAAGATTTCTTAAACAGTCCCCATTCTCTCGAGTCCTCTCCTTCGATCCAAAGTCGATGAATCTCTGAAGAGTTTTGCATCAATCGCGATAACGCTTCTTTATCTTGAACAAAACGATCGGCCAATACCGCATGATTTTCCCCATACAAATAATAAATCGCCCCCACCATAAGCAAAACGGCACAAATTGACAGTGAAATGATTAGAACGAAGGATCTTTTGAATTCTTTCATAAGAGTTTACAATTATAACTAACAATACTTAATGTGGAAATAAGCAAAGGATTAAGGATGAGTCACTTCGACTGGATACAAAGAGCGACTGAACACAACGACACTCAAGCTGAAATACTCTCTTTCAGTGATTACATGGAAATCTTTGATAAAAATCCTAAGCTCGAGTGCAGACCTACTTACGAATTCATTCATGATATGCTTAAGTATTACGGTGTAAATGCTGATGGATCATACAAACTTTTCCAAATGAATCATACCGATTGCCCCCCCGTTCATGGGCAAATAAAAGTTCAACAGGCCCTTTCTCAGAATTTAGTGAATTTCAGTGAAGAGGGTTTTAATAATAAATTTATTTTACTCATCGGTCCAAATGGTTCTTCTAAATCATCTCTAGTGAAAAAATTAATTCGTGGTTTGGAAGATTACTCTGAATCAGACCAAGGAAAACTTTTCAGCTTTAGTTGGATTTTCCCTATTGAGAATTACATTAAAGGCTCCCTCGGGCTCAATAGTACGATTCGAGACACTAACCTCGTCAGTTACGCTTACCTAGAAGATAAAGAAATCTCGGCCATAATGCCTTCTGAGCTTAAAGATCATCCCATGCTCCTCATTCCCAAAGAATACCGCCAGGAGCTCATCGAGAAGGCACTCGCAACAGATGAACGTCTACTTGAATCTGTCCGTAAATCGTATCTCTATCGAGGGGATCTCTCAAAGAGAAACCGCATGATTTACGATGCTCTCCTTAAAAGCTACAAAGGAAAACATCAGGAAGTGTTGAAGCACATTCGCATAGAGCGCTTTAGCATTAGTAAGCGTTACTCCACTTCTGCTGTAACGATTGAACCTCAGATCCATGTCGATGCTCGCATGCAACAGATTACAATGGACAAGCGCTTACAAAGTCTTCCTCCAAGTTTGCAGTCGCTCAATCTCTTCTCGCTTCAAGGCGAAGCCGTCATGGCCAACAGAGGGGTGCTTGAATACTCTGATCTCCTCAAACGTCCACTGGACGCTTACAAATACCTCTTGATGACGATGGAGACAGGATCGATTAATCTTCAAGGCATTCTCACTGAACTTGATATCTTTTTTATTGGAACTTCTAACGAGATCCATCTGGCCGCCTTTAAACAGCATCCTGACTTTAATTCATTCAAGGGAAGATTTAACTTTGTCACAGTTCCCTACCTTCTCGATGTCCGTGACGAAGAAAAAATTTATGTCGAGCAAGTTGAAGGGCTCAAAGACCGCTCTCGTTTCTCACCTCACGCACTTAATGCTCTATGCTTATTTGCCATAATGTCGCGCCTGAGAGTTTGCCAAACCAAAAATTATAACGACAAAAAGCTGGCCAATATTGCAACCAACCTCAACCCGCTTGAGAAGTCACTCTACTTGGCCAACATAGAATTGCCAGAAAAATTAGACATAGAATCTAAGCAAATTCTTAAACAAGGCCATGAAGAAGTTCTAAATGAATACATTAACGATGGCCTTTACGAGGGCAAATTTGGACTTTCTCCAAGAGACATTAAACATAGTATCTATAAACTTTCTTCTCTTCACGAAAACGTGACCTTTGTAGAAGTTTTAGACTATTTACAACAGCTCATTTTAAAAAAAGGAGAATATGACTTTCTTAACATGGCCCCTCAAGCAGATTATCACAACCCTGGGCGCTATATCGAATTGGTCAAAGAATACAATTTAAATATTTTTGATCGTGAATTAAGAAATTCCCTAGGGCTCGTCGATGATCGATCCTATGAAGACTACATCAAGCGCTATATTGAAAACGTTAACGCCCTCATTAAACGCGAAAAAATTAAAAACGCCACCACAGGAAAATTTATTGATCCAGATGATTTTTTCATTAAGGAATTTGAAGCAGCAATCACACTCAAGGAAGATCCTGAAATGTATCGCTCTCTTCTCATTTCAAAATTGGGAGCACACTTTTTAGATAATCCTGGAAGACCCATCGTCTATACCGAAATTTTTCCAGATTTGGTCGATAGGCTTCAAGAATCTTATCGAACAGAGCAAAAGAAAGTAATTCTCGCGATTTCCAAAAACCTTATGTTTTTTGAAGCGGAATTTTCAAAAAACATTGACTTGACCCAAGGAACACCTCTATCTGATGAAAATAGAAAACAAATTAAAGGGGTCCTTAAAAATCTTGAGTCTCGCCATGGCTATACGGAAGGCGCGGCCATGTCACTTCTTAAGTTTTTAATTAAGGAAAAATACTAAGTGACTCATGAGCATCTTAAATAAATCCTATCGTGCCGACATGTTCGAAGTCCGCCATCTCGTGGATGAAGAACATGAAGGCATTAGACTTGATCAATTTTTACAACTTTATCTTGATTCCTTTTCGCGAGAGTCGATTAAAAAAAAGATAAAAGAAAAAGAAATAACGATTGTCTCTAGACCTGGGACTCATAAACCTTCGAGCATTCTTCATCATAAAGATGAAGTGGTGATCCGTTTTTTCAAGAGTATTTATGAAGACGAGTATTGGCGAGGGGAGAAACTTACCTTACAAACAGCTCCCGATATTGTTTTTGAAGATGATGACTTAATTGTTATCTCTAAGCCTGCGTTCATGTCTACCCATCCAGCGGGAAGGCATGTTTTTAATTGCGCCACTGTTTTTTTTGAAATGCTGTATGAAAAAACCATCCACTCACTTCATCGCATTGACCGAGAAACTTCTGGCATTTTAATGTTGGGAAAAAATCCCAAAATGGCCAATGAGATGATGCTGCATTTTGAAAAAGACGACGTCAAAAAATGTTATCTTTTTATTTCCAAGGCCAATTCACACTATAAAGGACAAACTCAATTTGTGGCCAACGAACGGATGGGTTCCCCAGATGAGGGATTAAAGCGAGTCTACGTTGAATCTTATCCTGAACATTCACTTGAGGGAAAACAGGCCCGCACTTATTTTACCATTTTAGAGCAGGTCAATGACTATGTTATTGGACTAGCAAGTCCTGAGACTGGAAGACAACATCAAATACGTGTGCACGCTCTCGCTCATGGGATCCCGCTTATTGGAGATAAACTCTATCTTGGCTCTTATGAAATGTTCCAGCGCTTTAAAGATCAAGTTGCAGGCCCAGAGGATCATGACTTGATGGAGCTTCCAAGACATGCCCTGCACGCCATTGCGCTTAGAATTCCGTACAAAAAAGAAAAAGAAAAATTATTCTTAACAAAAATTCCTCAAGATTTGAAAGAATGGATACAAAAGAAGACACCTTTAGATATTAACGAGCTTGAGAGGAAAATCTCCCAAGCTGTTAATCGTTATTATGAATTTGTAGATAAGAAAAATTAGCTATCGAGTGCAATATTATTTCTTAGTGAAAGTTGTGATATTCGTATCATTCTTAGGATCCACAAGTTGCATCTCTACACACTTACCTCCCAAGAGGCTTTTCTTCTGAAGAAAAATCCCAATGGCACTTGGTATTTGCTTTTTCTGTGTTCCTGTCGCAAGGACTGAGTTTTGATTGATTAAGTACATTGAGGGAAATTTCTCTTTCAACGTGTAAGTCCCATTGATAGAATCCGTGATAAACACGGCCGTTGCTTCTCTTTCTTTGGGATCGATCTGAGAGATTTGAAGTGCATTTTTAGAGCTTCCTTTTTTGTATTGCCCATCATCCACGGCCAACCAAGAAACTTTTGACTCTTTACCTTCAAATTCAAAAAATCCAGTGAAGCCTACATTGTTACCAGAGTTTGCACTCATTATTTTAAAAACATCTTGCCCTTTTTTATTTTTGGCCATTGAAATAACCAAACTAGGATCATCATTGACAACTCCAATTTCCCCATCGGTAGTCACTTCAAGGGGAGTCATTGAATATGAATTCGAATTAATTTCATCTACTAAATAAAGAGAAATTTTTTCTTCATCTTTCATAAGCACGGCAAAAAAACTTCCTTCGCGCCCCGGTGCAGGTTTTACCAGAAGATTCACTTTATCATCTCCATTGTGGTTTCCAAGATACCCACCTTCTTTCAAAAAGCCGGCAAAAGCACTAGTACTTAATAGCGAAAAGGCGCAAAGGGCGATTAAAGATTTAAAGTTCATACATTATCCTCTTGTTAGACATTTATGTCGTTTTGTGTTCTCCAAAGAGTAATGCAGATTGGGATGAGGCTCAAGTGGGCCACTTGAATGTTGTAAATTTTCTAGCCTACTGTAGTCAGCATAGACAGCAGTTTATAGAAGCTAATGATGAGTCTTTTCGCTAACTAAGGAGGCAATCACAAGATCTCCACCAACATTAACCACGGTTCGGCTCATATCGAGTAGTCTATCTACTCCTAGGACAAGGCCAATTCCTTCGATAGGAATTCCTAAATTTTGGAGGATGATCATAATTAGAGGAAGACTTCCCCCAGGAACTCCGGCCGTGCCAATTCCAGCAAGTATGGACATCAGGACAACTTGAATCTGTTGAATAACACTTAGTTCAACGTGATAAACTTGCGCTAAAAAGAGGACCGTTATTCCCTCAAAAAGCGCCGTGCCGTTTTGATTGGCCGTGGCCCCAACGGTTAGTACAAATCGTGAAACTTGTTTTGGAAGTTTTAGCTTATGTTCGGCACAGACAATGGCCTGAGGAAGAGTGGCATTGCTTGATGAAGTAGAGAAGGCCGTAATCAAGACTTCTTTGGTATTAATAAAAAATTCTTTTGCTCTAACAAACCCCCAAAAATTGAGAAAGAGAGAATAAGTTCCAAACAAATGAATGGCAAGACTACAGAGGACCACCGCAACGTAGGCAAAGAGAGCTTTAAAAATATCAGGTCCCAGTTTTAGAGAACTCGTAAAAAGAAGCGCGAAAACAGCAAGTGGCGCAAGCTTCATTGCCCAATTCACCACTTCCGTACATGTCTCCATTATTTCCAAGAAAAAGCGCTCCAACACAAGTTGCTCACTACCTCTTTTCCTTTTGACAATGATCATTGCGGCCCCAAAAAATAAACTAAAGAGCATCAAAGAAATCATCTCGCCATCAAGAGCACGTAGGGCCGAATCAAGAGGATTTTTAGGGATCAGCTCCACCAGCATCATCAGTCCCCCTTTACTCTGAGAAGCATTGGTCTGCACTTTTGTGACTTCTGATGAAAGTGAGCTTACAAGCGCTTTGGTTTGGCTTAAATCAATTAATTCGCCTGGACGAATCCAGTTAACCATCCCTACTCCAATGACAACACTAATACTGCTTAGAACAATCGTATAAAAAATCGTTTTTCCTAATATTTTTTTTAATCCCTCGGAGGCCCCAAGTTCATAAATACCTAGGATGAGTGCAGACATCACCAAAGGAACAACAATCATAAAAATTAAACGCAGAAATAATTGGCCCACTGGCCATATATAGGATTGAGCAAAAGAAACTAGGATCTCGTGAGTGGCCGGGTCAGGAAAAAAAAGATTAAGTGAAGCTCCAAGACCGCCTCCTAGAATGAGGGCGATGAGCATATAGTGATAGGATTTCATTTGTAACCTTTAATTGTTTGGTGCTAACCGGTGAACGCGAAAGTTTAAGGATTCTACAGTATAAATTTTCTTAGTAACAGTATCAATTATGATTCCTAAACTAGATCCTCGCTTAAAATAATCACTCGAACTGATAACTTACTAATCTCAGTGGCGTCTAAAGATTGGACACTTTCAAAATGACCATGGTATTAATTCAAATTCACCCAATCTCAAAGAGCTTGCACTAAAATTAGGAAAAAAGATTAGGAGAACTTAAACAATGAAGCATCTAGTTAAATTTTTGGCCTTTTTCATTATCTCTTTTTCAACTCAAGCTAAAAACAACGAATTGATTGCCAATTTTTCTCAGGTAAATGAAGGGATCTTTAGAGGTGCACGCTTGACCTCAAAAGAAGCGGGCCTAAAGCTCCAATCGCTTGAAGTTAAAAATATAATCAATCTTCAAGGCGGAGATCTCGAAAGCATTTATAAATTCATCATTCCCTGGGCAGAGCCCGGAGAGAGACCTTCATTCATAGCTGCTGAAAAAGCACTGGCAGAATCCCTTGGTATTGGCTTCTTTCACTCTCCTCTTAATTCACTGGATGAAATCAATGCCAGAGAAGATAAGCAAATTGATGCCATTCTCGATTTTATGGGTGACAAAAATAACTGGCCATTGTTCATTCATTGCGAACATGGAGCAGATCGCACCGGTCTTCTCGTTGCCTTATACAGAGTAAAATATGAAGGTGTGAGTGCTGAAGATGCTAGAGCTGAATGGATTAGAAAAGGGCATAATAAACTTCATCGAATTTTCACTGGTGAATTAGACATTTATTTTTTCAAAAAAGTTAAGGAATATAATCAATAGATATGATCTTTCGTTTAATTTTTTATATCCTACTTTTCCAAATCACTGCGCATGCAGAAATTAAGAGCAGTTTATCCAAATCAGTCACTGAAACTCATCATCCACTCAATTATAAAGAAGCCAATCTTTATCTTTTTACAAAAATCGACAACCATAATGGTTTAGTTTGCAGTGTCTACTCTCCAAGTGAATGCATTAAAACTGTAGTTGTCCCAAGTCCAAAAATCATGAACGTGGAACATACTTGGCCCCAATCAGAAGGGGCCAATGGCATTGCCAAGAGTGATTTGCATCACATTTTCCCTACCAGTAGCTCCACGAATTCAATGCGCTCAAGTTTACCCTTTTGCAATGTGGATAATATTAAATGGGAAGAGGATCAGAGTAAAAGAGGGCTAAATGCGTTTGGCGAACACTGCTTTGAACCCCCCATGGCTCACAAAGGAAGAGTAGCTAGGGCCTTATTCTATTTTTCCATTCGCTATCAAAAGCCTATTGAGAATCATCAAGAACTTTTTTTGCGACAATGGCATAAAGAACATCCAGTGACGGAAGAAGAAAAAGAACGAAACACAAGTATTTCTCTCTATCAAAACAACTCAAACCCTTTTATTGAAAATCCAGAACTGGTTAATGCTATTGAAGATTTTTAAGAAAATTTAAAACACCAAATGGTCCAATATTTTCTTCACCAACGAGAATTGTCGTTGGCCGATGTTCTAGTTTTTCTAGTACCATAGCTATATTAGAAACACCTACCGAGTTATGAAAAGACTTAAACATGGCCTGATCATTAAGCGAATCACCAAAAAAAACGCACTCACTTTCATCAACCTGATGCTTTTTTAGAAAATGCTCAACTGCCAAATATTTTGAAACTTCCCCACACCAAAAATTCAAGTGGACATTAGATGTTGAAAAATTAATTTCATGAGTGCGAAGATAATCCTCAATATGCTTAAAGAGAACCCCATCTTGCAAATCATGTAACTCAATGGCCCTATCAGTTTTTCTGCCAAAACTATCAACTGATAACTTTATTGATGGAAAGGCAAGGGCGAGCTCCCGAGAAAAATGAGCAAGTTTTGCAACATCGGCCTCACTCACCAGACACTCTTCAGTGATGAATTTCCCTCTTCTTGAGAGGATTGCCCCTCCTCCTTCAACGATCACATCTTCTAAAAAAGGAAAATGAGTTAAAAGAAAATGCCCCCAAGAAAGCGAGCGACCGGTAACAATCACTAAAGGAATACTTTTTGCCTGAAGAAGATTGAGAATATCAAAAAAAACGGGACTCAAACCTTCTTTATAAGTAAGAGTCCCATCGAAATCGGAAAAAACAATTTTTAAATTATTCAATTGGGTAAGCGACACCAAAGAAAACCCCTGAGAAACTATCTTTTAATCCAACAATTGCTTCAGCGTTAGCTGTTAATTGCTTATCTGGTCCAACGTCTGCAGGTATGATTCCAGATATCCCAAGGTTTGCACTTATAGTCGTTTTATAAGAATTACTGGTGCCATCCAAGCTTATTCCATATGGAAGAGAAAGGTATGGAAAAGCTTCTTTGCCCCAAAAAACAAAACCCTTTGAAATTGTCGGAGCAAGACCCAGGATATTTCTTCTTGAGTTGAATTCCTTTGAGTTTTCAAGAAAAGCTTTAATAGAAGTGCGGGGTTGATTTTCATAATCTGGAAAAAGCTCAACATCGTAACCAGCAAATATGCGGGCAGAACGCTCCCCACCTGAAATTCCAAGGCCTGCATCAATAGCACCTTTTTCAGTCAATTTCTGGGTATAACGCGCTTGCATTCCAAGCCCCCCACCAGTTGAGGTTATGCCTGTAAACTCCGCTGAAATAAGCTTCGTTTCAACGTCAAGAGGAAAAGACGAAATCCCTGTCCCGTAAGCATGTGCTTGTTGGTCAGGTGCTAAAAATAGCGCAGCTGCAACAACAAAAGAAATGGCTTTAAAATTTTTCATTTTTTTCTCCTAACTCACTAAAACATCGTCCTTTTATTTAATAGCACAAAACATGAAGAGTCAAAAAATTACGAGTAAAAACTACAGGTAAATCCCTGTCGTTGCAAAGTTTTCATTGACTAAAACGCGGAGAGCCCTTATAAATTAGGCATTCAAAATATGGTGGCTGTAGTTCAGTCGGTAGAGCACTAGATTGTGATTCTAGGTGTCGTGGGTTCGAGCCCCATCAGCCACCCCATTCTTCGTTATTTAAACAACCCTTCAATTTTCCCAAAATTTTGAAGGGTTTTTTTAATTCATATTCAATCCCAAATCCTTCAGTAACTTTCTAAAAACCATCCTCGTGACCTTTCGTCA
>JAGOVS010000105.1 GCA_018060625.1 Bacteriovorax sp.
CTTCCGACTTCTGTACAAAGAAGAACCTGGGCCCCTTCAGGATCTGAAAAATAGGCCGCCTGGCGATCGCGAGCAATAAAACTTAAACCAGAGTGAAAAAAAGCGATCGCAAGGCCAGGAATGCGTTCTTTTAAAATTTTTTCCAACTCTAAAACTTTTGTTTTTGATTTTGTGATGAGAAGAATTTTATCATCTCTCTTTTTTGATAAAAATTCACATAACCAATCAAGCTTTAGCTCGAAACTTGCTCCAATGACTTCTTCATCTTCTAAACTTAGATGTTTTGTTTTTTTACTTTCTAAAGCATAGGAATGAAGAACTCTCTTTGGAAAAAAAGAGAAATGGGTCCCTAGGCGAGCACGTGTATTGCGAAAAAAAATTCTTCCCGTTCCATGCAAGTCTTGCAATTTAGCAATTTCTTCATCCGCATGTGGAGTCTTATTGACTATGAGTTCTCGCGCCTTTTTGGCCACGTCATCATAGTGAGAAAATTCTTCCAAAAATTGATGGTAATCAAAAAAGCGAGCAGGGTCTAAGAGTTTTAATCTTGCAAAATGTCCTTCGAGACCTAACTGTTCAGGTGTGGCCGTCAAAAGAAGCAGCCCTCTACTTTTTTTAGCGATTCTCTCAATGATTTGGTATTCAATAGACGCTAACTCATGAGACCATTTTAATTGATGGGCTTCATCGACGATAACGAGATCCCAAGAGGCACGATCCATCATGGCGCGGGCCATCTCTGCGCCTTTTAGCAATCCAATATTTACAATGACAAAATCATTATCAACAAAAGGATTTGTCTCCGGCTCTAAATGTGTTTCTTGATTAAGGGTTGTAAAAGTAAGATTAAATTTTCTAAGCATCTCGACAAACCACTGATAGACCAGCGAGTCTGGAACAATTATCAAAGCGCGCTTGACTCGCTCACTTAAAATCAAATGATGAAGAGCAAGACCTGCTTCAATCGTTTTTCCAAGACCCACTTCATCTGCCAATAAAACGCGAGGAATAGGTCGATCGGCCACTTGATAGGCCACATAAAACTGATGCGGCAAAAGGGCCATTCTCCCGCCAATAAAGCCCCGCACGTGGCTTTGAGAGAGGCGATTTTTATGAAAATGGGTTTTAAATCGCAAATTAAAAAGAGTGGAAGTATCAATATGCCCGTTAAAGATTCGTTCTTCTGGTTTATTAAAACTTAGGGAATCTGAAAGTTCGCGCTCCGAAAAGGAAGTTCCTCCATTAACCACATAAGTAATGATCCCCTCTTCTTCGATGAGCGAATCAATTGTGTATTTTTCTCCTGATCGCAAAGTCATTTCGTCCCCGGCCGAAAAACGAACTCGCTTGATCGGGGCGCCTTTGGACCCATAGGTCCTTTCTGTTTTGCTGGCGGGAAATGAAATTTTGACAATTTTTGATTCGACCATCGCGATGATACCGAGGCCTAATTCAGGCTCAGTTTCGCTCATAAAGCGCTGGCCAATTTTGAGTTCACTCACTTAAATGTCCTTTGCATTTTATTGCATGTAATAAAGGCCAAAAGCGAGACCTACCACGATGATTCCAATAAGAACATAAATATGCATTTTACCAAGTTGCTTTTCTTCAGCACTTAGGTGGCTTTTTAAAACTTTATGCTTTTTTACTTTAGACACAATCTGCTCCTCAAAATAGAGGACCCTCGCTTAGAAGGTCCCAAAAATATCTTTAAAAAAATCACTTATCCCATTGCTTGATTTTATTTTATAAAGATCAAAAGCATAAGAGTCTTCGCAAGAAAAATTCTCAGCTTCTTGAAAAGTCACTGACTCATCAACTTGGATATTAGAGTCTTCCTTCATTTTAAGAATCATCTCGTTGTTTTCTCTGACAATGCGCCGTGCGCGCTCTACAGCAAGCCTCGCCGTTTCCTGTTTTGGCATAAAGTCACTCTTGAAATCATTATTCTGTGCTTCTCTCATAGGTTATAACCCCTTGAGTCGTTTGAGACTATTTTTAGTAATCTAAATTCTTACTGATTTAGACCTCTTCGTCTATCCCTGAATTTTTCACTGTGCGCAAAGTCGGTAAAAATCCAATGGAAAAAACCCTGACTTTTTCTCTCATTCAGTTTAAAAGAGTTAATAAAAATGAGATAACTTCGCAGCTTAAGGATAAATTATGATTATTTGCCAAAATGTTGGCCTTCGCTATGGTGCCCGAAAACTTTTTGAAGACGTGGATATTAAGTTTACACCTGGAAACTGTTACGGACTCATTGGGGCCAATGGAGCGGGAAAATCAACTTTCCTTAAAATATTATCAGGTGAAATTCCAACCTCTACGGGAAATGTTTTTATTACGCCTGGCCAGCGCCTTTCTGTCTTAAAGCAAGATCACTTTCTCTATGAAGATATCGAGGTCTTAAAAGTCGTCATCATGGGAAACAAAAAACTTCTAGAAGTCATGGAAGAAAAAGACGCCCTTTATGCCAAGGAAGATTTTTCCGATGAGGATGGGCTTCGAGCTGCCGATTTAGAAGCGGCCTTTGCTGAAATGAACGGTTGGGAGGCTGAATCAGAGGCAGCCGTCTTGTTGTCGGGACTAGGCATTAAAGAAGAACTGCTCACAAAAAAAATGAGTGAATTAAGTGGTGGAGAAAAAGTAAAAGTTCTTTTGGCCCAAGCACTCTTTGGAAAACCTGATATTTTATTACTCGATGAACCTACCAACCACTTAGATATGAAGGCCATTCATTGGCTTGAAAATTTCCTTGCTGAATTCCAAAACACTGTCATTGTCGTCTCCCATGATCGTCACTTTTTAAATAAAGTGTGTACCCACATGGCCGATATTGATTTTGGTAAAATCCAGATTTACACTGGAAATTATGATTTTTGGTATCAGTCTTCTCAGTTGGCCCTCACTTTAAAATCCAATCAAAACAAAAAAACCGAAGAAAAAATTAAAGAGCTTAAAGACTTTATCGCTCGCTTCAGTGCCAATGCTTCAAAGTCTAAACAAGCAACATCTCGTCAGAAAATGCTCGAAAAAATTACCTTGGAAGATATCCAACCCTCAACCAGAAAATACCCCTTCGTGCATTTTAAAGCTAAAAAAGATATTGGAAAAGATGTTCTCAATGTTGAAAAACTCTCACTTTCCATCGAGGGAAAAGTCCTCTTTAAGAATATTTCTTTTCAAGCAAGAAAAACCGATAAGATTGTTTTATTGGGCAGCGATCAAGCCTGTGGCGCGCTAATGGATGTGCTCGCTGGTGTACTTAAACCAGATTCAGGGACTGTTACATGGGGAGTGACTGCACAGCGCTCTTATTTTCCGTCCGATAATTCCCCCTTCTTTGCGGAGGGAAAATATAATCTTGTCGACTGGCTTCGCGATTTTTCAGAAGACAAAGATGAATCTTTCGTCAGAGGATTTTTAGGGCGTATGTTGTTTTCTGGTGAAGAAGCTCTGAAAAAAACGAATGTTCTCTCTGGTGGTGAAAAAGTGCGAATGATGCTCTCTAAAATGATGCTTGAAGCACCCAATGTACTTATAATGGATGGCCCCACTAACCACTTAGATTTGGAAAGCATTACATCAGTTAACGAAGGATTAAAAAAATACGATTCAACAATTCTCTTTGCTTGTCACGACCATGAATTTGTTCAAACGGTGGCCAATCGTATCATTGATATCCAAGCAAATGGCAGTATCATTGACGTAGAGAAAACATTTGATGAATATTTAGGATTAAACTAGAATAACTTCTGTTTTAAAAAATAATTTTTAACTTTTTAAAGGATAATCAGATGGGACGAAAGTGGAACAACATCAAAGAAAAAAAGGGCGATCAAGATAAACAACGCTCCCTTATGTATACCAAGTGTCTCAGAGAAGTCACAAAGGCCGTTAAAAATGGTGGCGAAGAAATAGAAAGTAACTTTCTTTTACGAATCGCTTTGGAGAGATGCCGTAAATATAATGTCCCTAAAGACAATATTGATCGTGCGATCAAAAAAGGTTTAGGAAATGAAGATGAAGGTTATTCAGACATTGCTTATGAAGGATACGGTCCAAATGGAGTTGCCATTTTTGTTGAAGCCTCAACTAATAATGGAACTAGAACGGTAGCTAATGTGAGAAATTTTTTCAATAAATGTGGTGGATCACTTGGAACAACAGGTTGTCTTCAATTTGTCTTTGAAAGAAAATCCGTCTTTGAAATTCCTCAAGGAAAATTAATTGAAGACGATTTCACCCTCGATATGATCGATGCTGGTGCTGATGATGTTGTGCTTGAAGATGGCTATTTTACCGTGACCGCCCCAATGGAAGCTTTTGGATTAATCCAAACAAAATTAGATCAACTAAAAATTACTGCTGAAGAGGCCGGTCTTGAGCGTCTCCCTCTGACTTTTAAAGAAATCGACAAAGAAACTTTTAAAACAGTCATGAAGCTTGTCGATCTATTAGAAAGCGATGATGATGTCACGAAAGTTTATCATAATATCAAATACGATGATTCATTTGCGGATGCCTAAATACTGCATTACATTTTTACACTTTTGTTCGTAAAAAATTGACCATCCCCTCTCCTTTTGAGACTTAAGAGCTTAAATCTTCGAGTTTATGGGGCAAAATCATGAAGTTAATCACCTTTTTTACGTTCTTATTCGCTATTGTTTTAAACACGGCCCTTGCGGGGTTTTACCATGGGGAATATCGCCTGGGTCTTTTTCAAGATACTTCGTTTGATGTTCAAAAAATTACTCACGTCATCATCGTCGGATCGGCCGTCAAAGAAGACTCCAATCAATTTTTTCAATCTGGGCTCTCTCGTGCTTACCGACTGAAAGAGTTATTTCCTGATCAACAGGTTGTGATTATGAGTAGTCCTGAAGTGAGAGGCACTGACGACGAAAAAGTTTTTAGTGACTTTAATATTGCTGTTTTTAAAACAGTTAATGAAAATTTCACGGGTGGACAATTGATGAAAGAGCTCAATGCTCTTGAGAGAATTGCTAGTATCAATTATTACGGGCACTCCTCCCCATGGGGATTAAAGTTAGGTAAAAAAGATGCATCTTTTGACCCTACTGAATACACTAAGTCCCTTTTGCTTTTAAAAAGTAAGTTACTTCCAAATGCCTATATGACGATCAGTAGCTGCAACAGTGGATTTAAAATAGCTCCTGAATTAAGCCGCGTTTTAGAAATTCCCGTTGCTGGTTCATTAACGAGTTCTCTTTTTGAGCGTATTGAAACAGATGGGAATTGGTATAAAAAAGACGATTATCACAGTGAAAACTACGCTGATAGTAATAGCTTCAGCTACAACCAGGATCTTCCATGCTCTCTAGGGCTTTGCTGGAGAATGGAAGCCTCTCGCCACAATTATTCTGCCTACTGGGGGAATTTCTCAGAAGGTGGATTAAGTTTTTTTAAATTTTTCTGTAATTTTGAAGACAATAAAAATTTCCGCTGTGAGAAAGGTATGGCCAATTCACTCCTTAGTTTCCCTTCTACTCGTCCCCTTAACCAAGACTCTTCCATTGAAGACTTTAAAGCGGTTGCTTTTGATTGGATTTGTTCAACAGCTAAAGACAAAAACTATTTTGGTAAATGCGTCGCCGGAATAAATTCCGCCATCGATCGCGGGGATCTTGTCTTTCAATCTCACCCTGGGAATGAACTTATTTGTGATTTTAAATCTTGCCAAGCAACCATCTCGTGTAAAAAGAAAATATTTGGAAGTGGACCAAGAGGTGGAACGTGCACAATCGCTGCTACTGTTAATGAAAAACCTATTAATGCGGCCAGAGAGATGCTGAGTTTAATAAAAGGTTACAAATTGCTTAAGCAATAATCTGAACAATAGAGTGAATCTGGAAGTTATCAAACCAAATGTCTGCAAGGTTTTTGATACAATGGATTCGCTCTCTCTTTTTTAACCATTGAAAAAAAGGGTCTGAATCATAATCCTTCGTGCATTCATCTCCATTTAAATAGGTTTTGAAATCTTTAAAAAGTATTTTCAATTGTAAATCATAAGGAGCTTTTTTAAGGGGATGAGAAACATAGGGATTATGCTCCAATAATTTCTGTGGCAGCAAATAAAAATCAATCTGCTGATTATATCGATAGTGCTGACATTCTTTTAATTTATTGACGATGAAAGGTGATTGATCCCATAATATTTCACATTTTTCTTTATGGTTATACCGCCCTTTGATCTTTTTTAATAAAACATCGTTATAATCATCTGGCGAAAGATAGAAAAGCAGGGCCTTTGTCACCAACTCTATTGTATGAGGCAGGCTTGGATTGTGAACCCGGGGTCTGAGAGCGCTCCCAAAAAAATAAAATTCACCAATGCTTTCAAGTGACAAATTCATCGTCGCTTTTTTCAGAGCATGTGAAAGTCGAAAATCCAGGGACTCATCTCCAGTGCCCCATTCTTCATTTTTAGGAAAAAGCGTGAAGTTCATCTATTGTAAAAGAATTTTTAATTCTATTGAAAGATTTTTATTTCCTAGTTCAGTTGAGGGATATTTCGGATCCATCCCCTCTATCGCTCCTTTTTTACTTAAGGCATCTCCATTTGGTGAATAACGGGCAATCACATGGACCGGCCCCTTGAATTCACTGCCTGGAATCATTGTATTTTTGGGGCCAATCACAAAGGCCTGAGGAAACTTTGGATTTTCTACTCTAACAACGGCCATAGGAGGTGTGCGATCATTAGGCCCTGAATCGGGACCGGCCTTTTTTGCAAAAATATAAAGTACTCCATTTGTTGTAAGGTTTTTCTCCAGCCCCCGGGCCAAGGTGACAATCCCTCCAACTTTTGAATCATTAAAAGCAAAAGCACTAGAAGTTAATAAAAGAAAAAAAGATAAAAAGATTGCATAGGCCTTTTTCATAAAAATTCCTCACTCTAAAGATGTCATTGGGAGATTATTTAGCATAGTATACTTCCATATGAAGAAAGAGCAAATCACATTAATTGGGCGCGGTTGGCTAGGCTCTTCCCTGGCCCAGGCTTTAGAGGACCTAGGTCACACTCTTTTGTCGACAACAAGAACTCCCAAAGAAGCGGGTCTTTTATTCGATATAACAAAAGAACCTCCCCCTGAACTTTTGCGACACTGTGACATTCTTATCTATACAATTCCTCCACTTCCCTTAGAATTCCTCGCTCCCTTTTTTGCACATTTTCCCAAAGATCAAAAAATTATTTTTATCAGCTCAACTTCTGTGTATGGAAAGAACCAAGGTCTAGTTGATGAGATAAGTTCAAGATCCCCCGAAAGTGCCAATGGGAAAATGTTAATGGCAACGGAAGATTTTTTACTCCAACACTTTAAAGCGGCAAGCATTCTAAGACCAGGGGGCCTTTATGGAGATGGACGACATCCCATCTATTTTTTACAAAATCGAGCTGGTCTTAAAAACGGTGGTGAGTTCACCCATCTTGCCCACCGTAACGATTGCATTAAGGCCATTTTGAAAATCATTGAAACTCATTCTTGGGGGGAAATTTTTAATCTTGTCAGTGATCTCAAAATGAAAAAATCTCTTTTTTATCCTACAATTGCTGAAAAGCTAAAACTCCCCCCCCCTTTATATGTACATACAAACTTACCTCATCCAACCATTATTGATAATCAAAAATCCAAAGGAATTCTCGGTCTTTTGTACCATGATCCATTAGAGTCAATATAAAGAAAAGATTTCACTCATATGGCCTTTTTTACCCTCAGTATCAGCCTCTATGTTAAGATCCCGGACTTATCACTGATTCTTACTGATAGGGTCATTTTTACAAATAAGGACAATATGAAAAACAGCATTTTAGTTATATTAATCATTACCTTCTCAATGGCCGCTCACGCTGCTTTTAAACCTATTTCTCAACCTCTCACTTACAGAATTTCACCAAACGACTTTTATGAACCAGAAACCAAAAGTTGCTATCACTGGATGACAGCTGCTGAAGCCAAAAAATGGAAGAAGGCAAAACCTTATATGACCTATATCTCTTTTGATGATCAATTAAAGAGAGCTGGAAAAAGTGGGCGAGGGATTTTTTGCTGGACTCATCCAGCTGGCTCTGCGGCCGGTGGTAACCTCTTTGATGCCATCCCTGAGATTTACGGTGATCAACTTGTCAGAATCGATTTTGTGGACGACGCTGTCGTTTATAATAGGGTCTTAAACCGCTATCTTCGTTGGGGCGAAATTTTAAACGAAACAAGTTCTTTTAAAAAAGGAATTGATACTGAAATCATATACGGAAACTATACCTTAAATAATTTTTCATGGTTTCAAGAAATCTTCATAAAGGACATTAGGGTGATTAAGTCTTATACATTTGATGATCCCCAAATGAGAGAGTTTGTAAAAAACGATTACGAGAGGATGATTAATGATGAGCTGAGCTTTGATGACACACACTTCTTCATCAATAACTGCCAAAGTGGTGTTACGGCGACATGCTTAAAATATAAAAGGATCTTAAAACAAGCGTATAGCGCCCTTCTAGCGCGCTGGCAAAATGATGAATTGCCTAAGGGTTCTATTAAAACTGGAAAGACTCGCCATTTTGAAACATCTCCCATCTTAAAAAATGATTAAAGACGTTACGGATACGGCCATCTGGGTGGCCACTTACAGGGCCGAAGAAACACAAAGACAAGATGCTCTTTTTAGAGATCCCTTTGCATTACAGCTTATCGGTGACCAAGGTCCAGATATTGCCAAAAGAACTCAAGGTTCACGTTATACCGCTTGGTCTGTCGTAATTCGTACCCGCATTATTGATGAAATGATTCTTCAATTAACCAAGCAGGGTGTTGACACTGTTTTGAATCTGGGGGCAGGACTTGATACAAGACCGTACCGCCTGGATCTTCCAACAAATCTTCGATGGATAGAAATCGATTTTAATAATATTATTGATTTAAAAAATGAGAAGATGAAATCCCATATACCTCATTGCAGACTTGAGCGAATAAAGTTGGACTTATCCATAACATCAGTAAGAAATGATTTATTTAAAGCAATCAACAAAGAATCTAAAAGTGTTCTTATCCTTACAGAAGGAGTTATTCCCTATCTTTCTAATCTAGAAGCGGGCTCACTTGCAAGCGCTCTTTATGATAATTTAAATTTTCATTACTGGATCACAGAATATTATTCTCCAGAAATTTTAGAATTTTTGCGAACTCCTAAGAGGTTAAAGCAAATGGAGAACGCTCCTTTTCTCTTTTACCCTGAAGATTGGTTTGCCTTTTTTAAGCAAAATGGGTGGTGCCAAGCGACAACAAAATATTTTGGAGTAGAGTCAAAGAAGTGGGGGCGTACTCCCCCAACTCCTGGGTGGCTTAAGAAAAATGTAGAATTCATGAATGAAGAAAATTTAAAAGCGGTCCACTCATACTTAGGATACACCTTGTATCATCGCTCAAGCTTATTTTGAACTACGCTTTTTTTCAAGTAAAGTCACGATATCTCCTAAGTCAGATCCTCCATCACTTCTAGTCATCTTTATAATTTCTTTTACTAGATTTTCATCAGTCACTTGAAATTTCTCTTTATAAATATATAGACGAGAAAAATCAATCAAGTCAGGATTAACAAAAAGTAATTCTCTTGCATCAACATGAGTTTTATCCATGACTACCGAACTCCC
>JAGOVS010000284.1 GCA_018060625.1 Bacteriovorax sp.
AAAGATCAGTTGAAAGATATTCCCTTACTATTGATTTTGATAGCGGAATGTTTGTTCAAAACAACAGCTATTTTAATGGCGCTCTTTATGTAACAGGAGGCAATACAGTTCTTTCAAACTCAAATCTCTATGTTTCGGCGAGTAATTCAGGATTTTTCTCTGGAGACATACAGGTTTTAGGAAACGCTTATCAAACCGGATCGCCATATCAGAATTTACAAAATTTAAAAGATGCAAGTGGAGTATTAACTCTTCTTAATAGTGGAACGAGTGGAGTATTAACTCTTCTTAATAGTGGAACGAGTGGGGTCTTGAACCATTCAATGACTGGATTAGACGCTCTTACCGTCAAACTCGCGGGGAGTCAATTAATTACTGGCGTTAAGACCTTCCAAAACGGAACAATTATTCAAAATCTAACTGGACAACATGGACTATTTACAGGAAATTTTGGATTAGGTCTTGGTAGAAGTGTTCCGACTGCCCATAACTCCGCTGGATTTAGTGGTCAATTGAGTTTCGACACTAGGAATTTTTATGTCTGCACCGGAGCAAATGCTTGGGCAAGAATATATATTACTGGTTGGTGATTCCGTTTAATTTCTCTAGTTTCTCTTTTTCCCCAATATGTTCGCACCAAACTAATTCGGGATCAAAGAAGTAAAAGGGTGATTTATCATCTGAAAATTGTTTAAAGACTTGTCCTGATAGGATTTCGCAATGAACGGAATCTAAAAGATGAAGGTTGTTGTTGATAATTCTTAATGTCGCTAAATAATCTCTAGTCCTTACAATTGTGGGTTGAAAGGTAAACGTGCTTCCCCAAGGAGTTCTGTCCTCGTCTTGTCTATAAATTAAATCGTTTATTTTCGTAGCTCCATTTTTATGCCTATCTGGTTCAGAATTAATTCTGACGCAAAGAGCCTTTGGATTTTGTTCCAAAAAGTCCATTCCAATTTCTAATATCTTTTTAAGAGAAGTCGGATATTCACTTGATTCTATTTTACATAAAAAATCGTCTTCGCAGATAAATGAATATGGAAGTGCGTGGCTTGAAAAAAGCTTTAATTGATCTTTAAAATATTCAGAAGCGTGAGATGTCGAGTTATGTCCCCATTTACCTTCAGTAGTTAAAGTTTTAAAACCTCTTTTTTGAAGGGAATCTTCAATTAATCCTAAATATCTTAATTCATCTTTTTGATATTTAATATGAGCTAACTTTAGTTTCGGAAAAATTCTTTGGTCTAAATCTTTTACAACAAATTCATAAGAATTTTTAAAACCAAAATGGCCCTTGGTCGTGGTAAAAAGGAGAACTGCGAGTTGGTCTAACATGTCAGGTTTTTAAGTAACTGGTAATTCGTGAATTGGCAGATTTAATTCTATAGCCCTTTTATTATAAGCTTCTACCGCTTCAAATTCTGTGTCAAAAACTCCAATATGTTCCATTTTGCTCTCCTTTTTAATTTGAGCTATCCATTTTTTATAACCCTTTCTTCTTGAAATTCCTCTATATGAGGATGTTCTGTTATTTTTCTTGGATTTTGTTATCAGATTCTTTACTCTTAAAATTTCTTCATCCGTTGCTTCGGGAAAATTTAAATAAGCAAATTCTCCGTATTCTTCTTTAACAGCAATATCATAGGCTATGGCCGCATCTCGAACGTCAGAATAAGTGCCCATATAAACCTTTCCCCGGTCTTCTATATTAAGAACTGCTTGAAAATTTTTCCTCATTCGCGTAACCCCTTTGTAACCTGTCGTATTATTCTTCTGCGGGCCGCAATTAATGCTATTTTGCCTATGGGTTACTATTCTTAAGTTCGATTTTTGGTTATTAAAGGTATTTCTATCTTTATGGTCAATTTCAAATCCTTCAATATCGTTGTATTTTTTCATTATAGTTCTGTGGATATATTCTTTTTTACCATTTACCATAATTGTAAAATACAAACTTTTCCGACCAATCCCATTATTTGTTACGCTAATTGTTAATTTTTGCAACCATTCAAAGTCTTCATCGTCAACAAAAATCTCTAACGATTCCCCCTTGCTCATTGAATAGATAGATTTCATTCTTAATCAATTCCTAAATTTTTAAGCAAGACCATCGGAATCGGTTGTCCACCATAAAAAGCTTCTCTGTAGAAGCTCGCCATCGGTTTTAGTTTGTCAGAAAATTCTTCAGCCCAAATCGTCGGAGTGCATTTCGGATAATTTTGAGGTTGAATCCAATCGTCCGCCAAAATATATGGTATTCTTAATTTTAAAGCTAAATTAAAATCTGTTCTTGGCCCGTCTTCTCTGTGTTCGCCATCGGCAAACATCAAATCAAATTGTTGTCCCAAAATTTCGGGCAATTCATCATCTGATCTTTTTCTAATAAAACTAAACCTATCGCCAAACTCTTTTTTAATCTTATCAACAGATTCAAATTCTTTGGCATGAATCAAGAACTCGTCTTCTTTTTTTCTCCCCAAATACAAGTCGGTATCATTAAAAATAGGATCAATAGAAGTTAGTTTAGCGTCACAAAGAGAAAGCATTAAGAAGGAACTGCCGCCTCTATAAAATCCAATTTCAAGAATATTCTTTGGTTTAACCAGATTAAGAACTGTCTCAAAAATCCAACCTTCAGATTCGGCGTTAGAACACG
>JAGOVS010000012.1 GCA_018060625.1 Bacteriovorax sp.
AACGAGGATTCTTCCAGGTTCAAAGACGACTCGAGGAGTGTAAAGAGTTTTAGAAAAATAAAATTGATCCAGCGCTTGGGAGATGGTTTGCATATACTGATTAATGGAAGCAAGTTTTAAGCGATCGTCTTCTGTATAATCAATTCCAAGACCTCCTCCGACATCTAAAAATTCTAAAGGGGTCTCCATGGCAAGAGCGAGATGGGCAAGCTCTTTAATGGCCAAAACAGTCGCTTTTAAATCTGTCAATTGACTACCGATATGGATACTAAGACCTACAAGCTGGGTATTGCTCCAAAATTCTTTGACAGACAGGGCCTCTAAAATATCTGCTTTTAAGAGACCAAATTTATGAGTTTTATTTCCTGTCGAAATATGTTTGTGGGTTTTTGCATTGACTTGAGGATTTAAGCGAAAAGCAATACGAGCTGTGCGTTTTTCTTTTTTTGCGATTTGATTAATAAGTTCTAACTCTTCAATTGATTCAACATTAAAAGAATAGATGCCTTTTTTTCCGAGCTTCAAAGCGTAGCGAATTTCTTCGGCGGTTTTGGCCACTCCAGAAAAAACGATTTTTTCTGGCAAAATTCCAGCCTTGATGGCCTTCTTTAATTCACCAACAGAGACGACATCGGCCCCGCTTCCAAGAGATTGCAGATGTTTCAAAACGTCCAGATTAGCATTGGCCTTTACGGCATAACACACAAGTGGATCAGGGATATTATTCTTGAGCGCTGCCTGATAAAAACTCTTATAATAGAAGTCCAGGGTTTTTTGGCTATACAAATAAAAAGGAGTCGCTCTTTTTTGCGCGATAAGCTCTAAAGAGCGTCCATCAAAGGTAAGTTTATTTTTTTTGTATTGGAGAGGGGAAGGGAGTATATTTTTCATGAGGCCATTTTAAGCTACTAAACTTTATGAATAAAGAAAAATCGATAGAAAAAAACTCTGTTTTCAATTTGGTAAATCCTTTCTCTCCAGGAGGGGATCAACCTAAGGCCATTGCCGAGTTGGTAAAGGGCTTTACTGAAGGCAAAAAGAAGCAAACCCTTTTGGGGGTTACAGGTTCTGGAAAGACTTTTACAATGGCCAATGTCATTCAGGCCTTAGGTAAAAAAACTTTAGTCATGGCCCACAATAAAACACTGGCCGCTCAATTGTACTCAGAATTTAGAGAGTTTTTTCCCCACAACGCTGTTGAATACTTTGTTTCTTACTATGATTATTATCAGCCAGAAGCTTATGTGGCAGGTTCAGATACGTATATTGAAAAAGATTCAGCGGTTAATGATGAAATTGAAAAACTTCGCCACAGTGCTACCCGAAATCTCATTGAGCGCGATGACGTCATTGTTGTGGCCTCCGTTTCTTGCATCTATGGTATTGGGTCAAAAGAAGAATATGCATCGATGAAGGCCATCCTTGAAGTTGGCGAGACGATGGACCGCGATGATTTTCTCAAAACACTTGTGGCCATTCAATATGAAAGGAATGACATCGATTTTTCACGGGGATGTTTTCGTGTCAGAGGTGATATTGTTGAGGTCTTTCCGGCCCATGAGGAAAGCAATGTTGTTCGAGTTGAATTTTTTGGAGATGAAATTGATTCCATTTCTCTCGTCGATCCTCTTCGAGGAAAAATAATCCAGTCGCTAAAGAAAGAAACCATTTATCCAAAGTCCCATTACGTCGTTGGGCAGGATCGAATGAAGGCAGCAATGGAGGCGATCAAGATTGAATTGCGTGAGAGAATTGGGGAATTTGTTAAAGAAGATAAACTTCTTGAGCGTCAACGAATTGAACAACGAACCCTCTACGACATAGAAATGATGGAGGAATTGGGGTTTTGTTCAGGAATAGAAAATTACTCTCGACATCTTACCGGTGCCAATGCAGGGGATCCGCCGCCAACGCTCATTGATTATTTTGATCGCGATTTTTTAATGATTATCGATGAGTCACATATCACCGTTTCTCAAGTTGGAGGAATGTATCGAGGAGATAGGGCAAGAAAAGAAAATCTCGTCAATTATGGCTTCAGGCTTCCTTCTGCCTTGGATAATAGACCCTTAAAATTTGAAGAATTTGAGGAGCGACAGGATTTAACACTTTATGTTTCAGCGACTCCTGGGAATTTCGAACTTGAAAAAACGAATGGAGAATATGTTGAACAAATTATTCGGCCTACAGGGTTACTTGACCCGATTATCGAAGTCCGGGGGGCAGAGACTCAAGTAGATAATTTACTTGAGGAAGCCAGAGCTGTTATTAAAAATGGCTCACGTGTTTTGGTAACGACGTTGACAAAAAAACTGGCCGAAGAGTTGACGAAATATTTTGCTTCTTGTGGGGTAAGAGTTCGCTATTTGCATTCAGATATCGATACCCTCGAGCGAATGGAGATCATTCGAGATTTGCGTTTGGGAGAGTTCGATGTACTTGTTGGAATTAACCTTTTGAGAGAGGGATTAGATATACCTGAGGTCTCATTGGTCGGAATTCTTGATGCAGACAAAGAAGGCTTTCTGCGTTCAGAGCGCTCACTTATCCAAACGATTGGTAGAGCGGCCAGGAATGCAGAGGGTAGGGTTATTCTTTATGCCTATAAAACCACTGAAAGCATGAAGCGGGCCATTAGTGAAACCCTCAGAAGAAGAAAAATTCAAGAAGAATACAATCATAAAAGAGGTATTATTCCTGCCACAATTAAAAAAAGTGTTAGTGGTGGAGTCATTGAAACTTTGCGCGGGGCCAAGAAAGGGCGGTCTGAAAAGAAAAAAATTGAGTCTGAGCATTTATCCGCCGAGTCTCTTGATAAACGAATTGAAGAACTTAGGAAATTAATGAAAGAAGCTTCTAGGGATTTGCGTTTTGAAGAGGCGGCCAAAATCCGGGATGAAATAAAAACGATCACAGATCTTAGAATACTCATTTAGTAAACAACCAAAAAATCCCAAAATGGAGATAAAGTGCCCAAATGATCGCAGTGCATAGACTGCCTTTTACCTCTAAGAATAAGGGACCAAGGTCAAAGGCCTTACTGGTCTAAGTTGATTGTTCTTGTACTGTTTTGGTGTTAGAAAGCCATATGAAAAAAATATTTAAACTTACAGCTCCATCCAAGGCCCCTGAACGTCAGGTCGATTCCGTTAAGCATGAGATTAATAAATATATTGCAAGAGAAAGAAGAAAAAAGCTTCCAGAAGGAGTCGATTTTTGGGATTTTGATTGTCATATTGGTAATGATGAAGAGTCATTAGTGAATATCCATGTCTCAGAAATAAACAAATCTATAGATTCCTTTGTCGATAAGCAGTGTGGGCATTTTATGATTCAGATTTTGGCAAAACCTGGGTATCGTGGACCAAAATTAAAAAAATAATTTCCCTAACTTTTATAAGAAATCTGGTAAAATTAGGGAAATGATTTTTTTAGTAAAGGGTTGGTATGAGTATTTTAGTGACAGGTGGAGCAGGATACATTGGCTCTCATGTAGTCGCTCTTTTGGGGGCCGCAGGGGAAGACGTAATTATTTTAGATAATCTCTCAACTGGGCGAAGAGAAAACGTCCTCTGTGGACGTTTAGTCGTTGGAGACTTAGCCGACCAGAAATTACTTGATGATCTTTTTACAGAAAATAAAATAGAAGCAGTGATGCATTTTGCTGGGAGTATCGTTGTACCAGAAAGTGTTGAGAATCCTACTCTGTATTACCAAAATAATACAGAACTCTCACTTAAGCTTATTCAGAAGTGCCTGAAGTATAAAACATCCCAGTTGATTTTTTCCTCTACGGCCGCAGTTTATGGTCTTCCCGAGGGCGGAGTGGCCAGTGAGTTAACTCCAACTGTACCTATCAACCCATATGGGCGCTCAAAACTTATGACAGAATGGATGCTTGAAGATAGCTCTAAGGCCCATGATTTCTTCTATGTGGCCCTTCGCTACTTTAATGTCGCAGGAGCTAGCAAAACAGGAAAAATAGGGCAATCAACACCTCGGGCCACTCATTTGCTTAAGACCGCGGCCGAAGTGGCCACTTCCAAAAAAAGTGTGATGAAAATTTTTGGCGACGACTATCAAACACCAGATGGGACTTGTATTAGGGATTATATTCATGTCGATGATTTGGCCCAGGCCCATTTAGATGCACTCAAGTATTTACGAGAGAAAAGACAATCACAAATTCTTAATTGTGGATACGGACATGGTTTTTCAGTCAAAGAAGTCATCAACGAAGTTGAAAAGTATATCGGTACCAAACTCAATGTCGAAATGGGCGAGCGACGGGCCGGCGATGCTATAATGCTAATTTCTAAGGCCGATAAAATCAGAAAAGTTCTTAATTGGACCCCTCAGTATGACAATCTTAGCTATATAGTGAAAACAGCGATTGAATGGGAGAAAAAGCTCTAGTTTTTGCTTCTTTTTTACATAGTGGACTAGGCAATTCAAGGCCTTCCCTGTAAAAAATGTCCGGTGATTAAATTTTAGAAAAGGCATGCCGGATTATGACCAACCAAAAAAAAAATATTTCTGTTTGGGAAATAGGGCCAGTTTCTTCGGTTCTTCAAAAAATTCATTTTCAGTTTGTGACTAAAAAACTTCGATCGCTATCAGTTGTGAGCGAACATCGTTTAGAGGGCAAGACAACACTTTCAATACTTATCGCTCGTGGGCTAAAAGAAATATATAATCTGAATGTTCTGCTTGTTGACTTAAACCCTCAAGGCGATATTTTACTCAGTAAGTATCTAGGAGACTACAGCTCTCATGAGGGAATTGTTGAGGGACACCCTTTTGATTTTTCTCTTTTCAGGGTCAAAGATCTTGATGTTGATTGGTCTAAGAATCTTTTTGATGGCCCTTTTCTCAACACGATTGTGACAAATTTTACTGCCCAATACGATATCGTTATTGTAGATAATTTTGTTCCAGCAGATTCAGGAGCAACCCTCTTAAAGGTGAATACAGACACAAATATTATAATTAGATCTAGCAGTGGCAAGAAAACGGATAAGGTACAAAAAGAGTTAGAGTTAAATCGTAAACATTTAATGGGAATTATTTTAAATAAATAAAATATTATGCAAGAAAAAATATACATCAAAGATTTTATTTTGTTATTGAATCGCTATAAGAAATCAATTTTTATAATTATGACATTTACTCTCTTATGTTCAATTGAGTTAAGTGTGATTCTTCCGAAAAGTTATAAGTCGGAGTTCGAACTCAATATTTATCCTAAATATTTTTATAATTCACTTATCTCAGATATTGTTCCTGGGATTAATTCTTCACCGGAGATGACTCAAACAGTGGCGGCCATGGTTAAGGAAGTGATGAATGACCAATTTATTGATGAAATTGGTTTGGCCTTTAAAATATATCCTCTGAAAATGAATGAGTATCAACAGGCCAAAGAGCGATCTATGTTGCGAGATCATTTCGAGCTCTATTCCGCAGGAGGAAATACTTTTCATGTTTCTTTTAACCATAAAAATCCCCATACGGCCTTTGAAGTATCAAAAAAAGTACTTGAGACCGTTCGAAATTATTTTATCAATACAAGAATTTCAACAATTGAATTGGCACAACAGACAATTTTGAAAAAATTAGAGTCTGTAAATATCACTAAGCAAATATCTGATACAGAAAGTAATGGGAGCCCTTTTACCACTAAAAACCCAACAGTTCTTCTTGAAGAACTCTCAAAAATTAAGCAAGATATTGCTTCTTTAAAACTCCAATTTAATTCAAATCACCCAAGCATAATTAGGCTTTTACAAAAACAATCGAATATAGAAGAGTATTTAAAAGAAATTGGGGGAGCTGGACAAAAGAGTTTCATCGATGATAACCAAGAACAAGAGAAAGGTTTTTCACCTGTATTAATGTCTAATGATAAAGAAACGTCAAAAAGTATTACTTCAAAACTGTATTCAAATTTTAATAATATTAATATAGCACTCGACATAGAAAGGGAAAGTGTCTCCAGTTATATTGGTATAACAGAAGCCCCTCAATTTCCCACTTCTCCTCTGTTTCCCAAAAAACGTCTCTTTGCAAGTTTGGGGCTTGTTCTTGGCCTGATTTTTTGTTTTCTCTATATTCTCTATAAAGAAGTGATGCATTCCGCTCCTCTTGAAGATGCCCAGCAAATGGCAGAAAAATTTAATGGAAGTTTTTTTGGTACACTCCCAGAGATTAATGAAGCTGATTTAATGAGTAATCAATTATTGAGTTTAGCGGTAAAAGAAAAATCGACAAAGAACATTGCCTACAATCCTGTCACAGATTAAATAATGGGAATTTTTCATGCAAATGGCCGATAGTTTCCTGTTTAATCTGCATCAATTTGTGATCTCATTTTTATGCCTATTTTATGTTTATTATGTCTGGAAAGACTTAGCCTCTAATAATTTTAACAAGTTAAAGCATGTTTCCATACAATGGATCGCACCCATTTTCATTGGTCTTTTTTTTGGGATTTACCTATATCTTTTAAGTCAGTGGGGGGCCATTTCATTATTTCTTTCATTTTCATTTGCGATTCTTATCGTTCTGTCTCTTCTAGATCCTAAATATGCAGTAGGTTTTTTTGCTTTTCTTTTGATGGCCAGGCCTTGGGAATATTATAAAAATGAATTAATGGGATCGATGCTTCGAGATGTTTTCATCCTTGCAGTTTTGAGTCTTATTGCTCATCGAATTTTTAGGAAAAAATATTACTTTCAATGGAATTACACTTCTGCTTTTATGCTGGCCTTTCTCCTTTGGGCCTTTTTAAGTCTGTTTCCCTCAGGGGCATCTGCAGTTGTAGTCAATGATTTTACAGAGGTATTATTAAAAGATGTCATAATCTATTTTCTCATTGTTAACGCAGCGGATCGCAAAGACTCAATCCAACCCATTAAAGCAGCACTTTTTTTGGCCATTACTGAAAAGACGATTATTTCCTTTTATAAAATTTATATTATTAAAGAATTAGGAACAGGAGATTCAATTAATCGAATGACTGGGGTTGGATTAATAGAAAATGCCAACGATATTGCTGCAATTCTTATTTTGGCCATTCCTTTTACGATTTCTTATTTTAAAGAGATAAAAGTAAAAGCACTTAAAGGATTCATTGCGATCGTTATTTTTGCTTTTTATTTCATACTTATTTGGGAAGCAAAATCTCGAGGGGCCACTTTGGGCCTTGGCGCCTTTGCTCTCGCCTGGTATTGGTTGAAGATTAAAAATAAGAAAAAAGGGATAGTGATTTTAATTTCTGGTTTACTCCTTACTTTTGGAGCGCTTTCTCAAATTGAGAGAAATTCTGATGACATCGAGGGATCGACTAAAAATCGACTTATATTTTGGAAGGCAGGTCTTAATATGGCCATCCGTAATCCGCTTTTTGGAGTGGGGTATGGCGGATATATGGAAAAATTAAGTGAATATGCTAATGGTAATGTCGGTACAGAGGGAGCAAAGAAAACGATTCATTCAACTTGGCTTCTTGCCTTGGCCGAAACAGGATTTGTGGGTTTTTTCTTTTTTATGGGAACTTGGATTTTTACTCTGAAATCTGCATGGAAAATGAGGCTTGAGAATCCAGAATATTTTTTGGCCATTGTTTCTTATGGTACTGCCGTGACATTTCTTTCTCATACTTATATGCTTTACCCCTATATCCTGATCGGGCTTACTGTGGGCCACGGGCAGTTTTATCAAAGTAAGGCATCATAATGCGAACGGTTGGATTATTTTTCATGGGTCTAGGTTTTTTAGGTTTTTTTTGGACCTTATTTGGATCTATGCTTGTCTCGTTTGTTTTTGGATCATTAAAAAATCTTTTATTTAAAAGTCCGCAATCGAAATCTATTGAGAATCGCGAAATAATCAAATTTGATATTCTCATTGCGGCCTTCAATGAAGAAGGAACGATTGCTCAAACCCTGAAGAGTTTTGAAGAATGTACAAAAATTCTAGGTCGAAACAAAGAAAAGATTCTGGTAAGGGCCGTCGTTGGATTAGATCATTGCACAGACTCAACCTTATCCATTGTTCAAAAATTTAAAAAGACTTCAAATTTTGAAGTCTCTTATTTAGAAAATGACGAAACGAGAGGCAAGTGGTTTGTTTTAAAAAAACTAATTAGAGCAAGCAATGCCGATTGGGTTGCACTGACAGACTGCGGATCCATTTGGAATTCAGAGTTACTTTTAAAGGTTGCCCCTCAATTAAGAGATCAAGAGCTCGTTTGTATCGCACCCTCATATCTTCCAACAGGGGCAAAGTTTCTTGAGAGTTTGTATTGGAGATTAGAACAATTTGTGAGGTATTTCGAGAATGTAGGTGGTGGACCTATCATGGTTCATGGAATAAGCGTTTTTTATAAAAGGGCGGCCTTGATAGATGTTTTAGACCAATTAGGAGAGACTCATTGGTTTAATGATGATGTTGTCATTCCCCTTTCTCTCAGACTTAATAATCCCCACAAGCGGATTCACTATTTAGCGGAACTAGAGAAGAAAACGTGGGTTTATGATATTGGAGTTGTCACCAAAGCGAGTGTAGAGTTAACAAGACGAAAACGAATACTCATTGGGAATTTACAAATTATCAAACATATCATTTTGCCAAGATTTCAGTTTTTCAGCTTGGCATCTTGGTCTTCACTTCGATTGGTTTTTAAAGTGCTATGGGCCTATTGGGTAAGTTTCTTCGCGATCGGGTTACTTATTATTTTGGAGACGACAACTCTTTTATCAGATTTTTTATCTCATCAGTCTTTTTCTAAAATGATTGTTGAATTACTTTTTGTATTTACTCTTTTTATAATGGTTAAAAAATCAAATTATATTCATCGATTATTCATGGCCTATTTATCGGGATTATGGATTTTTAAGGGTTGGAAGGCCCTCGATAATCTAAAAAAAATATCTTGGAGTTAGAGTCCATGAAGATAAGGAAGGCGAACATTTCTGTTTGTGTTTTGGCCCATAATGAAGAGCGCTCTATTGAGCGCACATTAATGGCCTTGATGAACACGGATCAGGGGGCCTTTTTTCCAATTACTGTTTATGCTAATGGTTGTTCAGATAGAACACATCAAATTGTAAGTTCATTAGCAGTGAAATATAAAAATATAAGAAGCAGAGAAATCCCCATTGCTTCAAAAGTAAATGCTTGGAATACGGCCTTTGAGGAACAGGACAGTGAAATTGTCGTTTTTTGTGATGGAGATGTTTTTCCAGAAAAAAATGCGGTCACTCAGTTGCAGAATGATCTTTTGAAATTTGAGGATGTGATTATTTCAAGTTCCAGACTTTTTCCTTCTTGGAAAGGGGGAAATATTGAGCAAAGACTTGTTGCTTTTATGCAATTACCCCTTGGGCATGAGTATTTGTCTGGTGGTTTGTATGCGGTTAAACGAGATAGGCTTAAAGAGAAGTTTAATCAATTTGGTTTTGCAGGAATTCCCAAGGGGATCACAGGAGAAGATTATTTTTTAGAACGCTTGATTGAGCCTCATGAACTTTATATTTCTACCTGTAAGAATTTTTATATGGCCCCAATTATAAAAGATTATATTCGTTACTTAGCTCGTATTCGTTGGCAAAACGAGCAGATGGCCCTTATCTTGGGAGATCACCGCGATGTTCAGCTTTCACCTGGAGAGCTTCTTTCAAGAAAACTTATTGGACAGAAAAGTTTTTTATATCTTTTTATTTCTATTCCTGCAGTGATACTGCGATTCTTTTTTAAAAAGTTTTTTGTTACAAAAATTGAGGCGGCCTATAAACAATTGGGCCCAGTCGTTAAAGACGGGGAACAGATATTGACTAGTCAGACTCGTTCGCATTCGACAAAATAAGTTGATCGTATATTTTTTTGGTTTTTAAGGCCCAATTTTTAGCAGAATACTTTTCTTCGATGTCTGAGGCGTGCTCCATGGTGTATTTTTGCCATAATCCAATTTCGTTTTTAAGACATATGAGGGCCTGATGCCAGCATTCTCGGCCATTATGACTTACGATTAGTCCATTGCGATGGGAGGTAACTAAGTCTTTGATTGCTCCGACATCATTGGCCAGTACAGGCAGACCTGAGGCGAGCGCCTCAATCAAAGTCATCGGTAAACCTTCTTTGAAGCTTGGAAGAATGAGTGCGTCTGCAAGAGAAATATAATGACTTGGGTTATGGACGTGGCCATAAAAAGTGACCTTAGATTCGAGTTGGAACTCTTTGACAAAGGCCATTGCTTGATTTTTTTCTACTCCATCACCAAGAACACTGAGAATGAATTGGTCTTTGAATTCAAAGCTATTAAAATTTTCAAGAAATGGGATTAGACCTTTTTCAGGGGATAGGCGTCCGATAAAAATAAGATGTATCTGATTATTTTTTGATCTGAGTTCTCTCTGGTCTCGTATACTTTTTGCATTTTTAAAAGAGAGCATATTGGTGACAACACTGATTTTTTTGTAGGGTGCAAGTTTTTTTAGCAAAAGGCCTCTCATTTCTTCAGAAACAGCGATGATGTGTTGGCATCTTTTCATTGAGAGGTCGGCCATCCATTCATAAAGCCTCATTTTGAACGTGTGGGAGGTATTACCATGATGTGTGTGAATGTGGTGAAATTTAGGCTTAATAAGCTGGCAAACAATAAGTGCTTTAAGTCCGTGGGTATGGATGATGAAATCTTTTTGTATGAGATCTTTAAGGAGTCGATTGATTTTTTTGGGTAATTCAAAATCAAGGGCCTTGGTAGATTCTAAAACCGTTATTTGTATCTTGGGAGAAAATTCCATTATAAATTTTTCTGCAAATTGAGGGGCCCGGCTTTCTTTAATGACGATAACATGAGGGTTTAGACCTAAGTCAAAAAGAGCATGGGTCCCAGTGATCACAACTTTTTCAGCACCGGCCAAAACCCCTGGGGCAAAAATAATGATAGGCTGATAATTGGCCTTATTGTGCATGTGAATTCTCTTTTTTATTTTTAAAAAATTTAATGAGATTAACGGCCCCAAGGTAAAAGAATGCATACAGGGGACCTAAGATGATAAACCACATTTTTTCTGTGGAGAAGATGGGTTTTAGTAAATAGACTAAGGCGAGTAAGATAAGATTAATGAAGGTGTAAAAAAGATGGGCACGCCAGGCGATGAGGTTAGTAACGGATGTTTTTGTGAGTTTAGCTGAAAAAATCAGACCTGGGATTTTTGGGAAAAACATAAAAGTGACGGAAGAGATAAGGGCCCCCGGAGCTCCAAATTGTCCTGCACAAAAATACACAATTCCAATGGAAAGAGGGGTGAGGATAAGATACATCTTTAAAATCCATTGGGTGTTGCCTGTAGCGCGTGGAATTGAATCGTGGGGAATGATGTAAGTCAAATAGGTAAGAGCATAAAGTCGCAAGTAAAATGACGATTCTATATAGCGAGAAGTAAAAAGTATTTCAATGATGGGTCGATTAAAAATCATGAGTCCGAAAAGGGCCGGAATCATAATATAGGATATATCACTTTGGGCCTTTCTGTAGCTTAAGACCATTTGAGGAAAGTCGAGGTTATGATAAGATTTTGATAATTCTGGGATAAGTATTTTTTGAACTGACATCTCCAGCAAAAGGAGAGGGGGAACCACCAAGCAGCCCATTGAATAAAAGGCAAAGTGAATGGGATCTAGTCTTGAAGAGAGAATGATCATGTCAATTTTTTCAACGATAAAACTCATGGCCCCTGCGATGGAAATGGGAGCGCAGTATTTTGTCACTTCGATGAATTTTTTCTGATCAATTGTAAAAGTAATTAGTTTTTCTCTTATCGAAAAAAAGATAGCGAGGAGAAGTTTTATAATAAAGAGAATAGTGAAACCCCAAAACGCGATATGAATGTCTCGGTAAAAATAGACGGAGCCAATGATTACTATGGCCTTGAGAATTTCAAAGCCACTATTGAAGAGACTCCCACTGATTTTTTTACCTTTAGCAATGAGGAATTCGCCATAAAATCCTGAAGGAGCAGAGGTGATGGCCGAAAGGAGTAGTAGGATAGTATACTTTTCAGACATGGAAATAAAAACAGAGATGGGTTTTAAAAAGGCAAAACCAATCAGTGCACAGATAAAGCTTACTGCAAAGTTGAGGATCCAGGCTTGTTCGAGATATTGGTTGGCGTCCTTCTTTTTTCCAACAAAATAATAGACACTGTAAAGAGGGCCTCCGGCCAATGAAATAAATATAATGGACTGGGCGTAGAGGAAAAATAATTTGTACAAACCCATTTCTTCTGGACTAATCAGTCGAACGAGAATAATGGGAAGAAAGAGGTTCATGAGAGCTGAGAGCAGACTGATAAAAAAGACTGGCCAATGCCCGACTTTAAGTTTGTTTAAGTTGATCATCTTGAATATTCCCGCATGTATTCATTTACCATTTTCTTGACACTAAAATGATCTTCAACAATTTTTCTTGCTAACTCAACTTTCTCTTTTTGATGATCTTTATTGATTAATATTTTGTCGCATAAATCTAAGAACTGCGCTTCTTGATGAGGTTCAAAAAAATCAACGGCAGTTCCATATTGATTGAGGGTTTTATGACCTGGGATGGAACTGACAAGGCAGGGGGTTTCAACGGCCATGGCCTCTAAAACGGCCACGGGAATTCCTTCATGAGTTGAGGCGCTCACATAAAGATCGGCCCCTAAATTATACTCACTGACCAGCTCTTGGGCCCCTGTCATGATCATATTTTGGTCTTCCCATTTTTTACATTCATCGAAATAATGTTGGTCACTAGCTGGACCAACCACGAGAAGTTGATACATGGGTCTTTTTTTGAAGGCCTTAATTATAAAGAGTTGATCTTTGAGAGGTAAAATTCTTGAGAGGCTGACAATAACAGGTCGGTTGTGATCAAGTTTGTGGCGAGAGCATAGCCAGGTCTTTTTTTCTGATCGCATGGCCTTTGTAATTGGCCCTGAAAAGGTAGAGATTCCATTTTCAATAACAATTATTTTTTCAGAACTAATATTAAGTTCCTTGGTGTAAAATGCCCCAACTTTTTCACTAACGGCCACGATTTTATCCGCAATAGGGGTGATGTATTTTTCAAAGATTTTATATTTTGGAAATCGCTCGACATGACCTAATCCATGGGTCGTATGAATAAGACGTGGGACTTTGAAGTAAAAGCATCGTCTTAAAAAAAAGATGATAAAAAGATACATAAGCGGATTGAGGTCATGGGTGTGAATGACGTCAGCATCCATGAGATCGCGATGCATTCTTTTTATGAGCTGAAAGTCATATCCCCTTTTTTTTTGAGGAGTGGGTATAATAGAAATGCCCATTTTTTGAAAATAAGGAAGCCATTCACGGTCATGGTCATAAACGTAAAGTGCCACGTCATGACCTTGGGCCATTTGCTCGAGGATTAAGTGAAATATGATTTTTTCTAAACCACCAATACCTAAAAATTGTGTAACATGTATGATCTTCATAGCTTTCGAGGATTAGTCCTTGCTAAAGTATTCTATTCAAAATTTAAAAAATTGATTACAATGATTCTCATTATACTGGTTATAGGAGCAATGAGTGAACAAATTAACATTATTTTATCTTTTTTTGAGCTTTTTAATTACTGGCTGCTCAAGTCATTCTTTAGGTGATTATCCTAAATATACTGATCAAATTAAAACTGAGATGTCTGCTCCTAAATCTGAAGAGACTGAAAGCAACCTGGATAAAGAGATCCCTGATTTATCCAAAATCCCGGATTTTGTGGCAGCAGGATTTTCTTTCCAGCTCTCTCATCCCAGTGATGGTCGCCTCAGTGGGGTCTTCCGTTCCGACTTCAACGGGAATCTTCAACTCCCGTATGACGTACAAGTAAACATTTCTAACAAAACTTTTACAGAAGTTAAAGAGCAGGTCTTAAGATCCTATCGAAAATTTTTTCAAAAAGGGGTTGAAGGTGTGAATTTCTCTATTGCCAAAAAAGAATATTGGATAGAGGTGAGGGGGTTAGTTAAAAAACCTGGACGCTACCTGGTAAAGCAGTCTAATACACTAGATCTTGTCGTTGACATGGCCGGAGGAGTTCAAGGGGATATTTCGATTGATTATTTTACGGCTTCCTTTAAACAGCAAAATTATGAGTATAAAGTTCTTTTAAACAAGTATTTTGAATCCTCAAGTTCCGCTGATAAAATCAGATGGCTTGGAGGAGATAATCTTTTTATTTCTAAATTGGATAGTCTTGCTGGAAAAACCCAAGAGATTCCCTTTGTCACTGTTATTGGAGGGGTGGGCAAACCTGGGAAAGTTTTGTATCAAAAGAATGCAAGTCTTTTTTATTTCATTGAAAAATCGGGAGGAACGATTAATGGATTGGGTTATCAAGAATGTTTTATTTTTAGAAATACAAAAGAAGGTGTGAAAAAGATTGAATTCTCTTTTGACCAACCAGAAACGATTCCCGCGATATTTCCCAATGATACCATTTACATGAATACTCAAGTACGAAAGCTTTCAGATATTTGGCTGGAGCGACTTTCCCATATTGCGGGAATACTTTCGACTGCGGCCTTAGTGATTATTGCGCTATAGTTGGATTTATTTTGGATAAAATAGCCTTGCTCAAACATTCTTCATTTTTTTTGATTCAAAAAGAGAATTTTGATAACGATGATGTGCAAGTAGTTCTCTCAAAGTTATGCATTGTGGATGATATCAGTCGTTTTCATCCTGAGCGACGCAAAGAGTTTCTCTTGGGACGATATTGCGCTTATAAGGCCTATGAAAAGTTATTAGGTCAAGAGCTTATTTCACTGATATCCCAATCAGATCGCTCACCAAAGTGGCCATATGGTGTTGTCGGTTCAATTTCTCACAATCACAATTTAGTCTGTTGTGGGATTTCGACCAGTGAAAAATTAATAGGTCTTGGAGTTGATATTGAGCAATTAGGACGCACAAAGCCGGAGATGGGGCGTTATATTCGCACAAAAGAAGATCTTGATGAGCATGAATATTTTGATGAAATTAGTCTTTTGACTTTTATTTTTTCGGCCAAGGAATCCCTTTATAAGGCCCTTTATCCTGAAGTTAAGAAATTTTTTGGATTTGAATACGCCTCTGTGACGGAAATCAATTTTGCGAATAAGACATTTAAAATTCAACTATTAAAGGATCTCAATTCACAATTCAATCTGGAGGGGCGTCATCATTTTGAGGGGCGCTTTGCCTTAATGGGCGACAATCTTTTAACAGCAATTGAAATTGCCCCGTGAAGAGTCAGCGTGTATAACCAGGCAGAGGTTTTTTAGCAAATGTGTTTCAAATACAAGTTCTTCATTTTTTTCTTCATTTTTTTGGGAATACCTTGCTCCATCGCATTTCCTTTTGAGTTTTATGGAGATGGCATCGTTCAAGAAAAGAGCGAAAAAAATTCCGAGAATTTTTCGCCCTTTACTCTCAGTTGTGACTTTGGAGAAACTCAAACGGCCTTTGTGACTTATCATAACTTAAGACCTGGCTATTATACTGCCAAAGCTTTGGTTAGAGCAGATAATGTTCAAAAGGGAAAGGACGAGTACTCATTTTGGCATTTTTATGATGGGGGATTTGGAGTAAAAACCATTTTTGCAGACCTTTATGGTAGTTATGGATTCAGAGAAATCAGTTATCCATTGCAAGTCAAAAATTCAGATTTAACGGTATGGTTTCGCTTAAAATCCCCTGGAAAAGTTTATGTTGATTCATTTCAATTAGTTCCTGCAATTAATCCAAATGGTAAGATTCGCATTTCTGATCCACTTCCTTTTAAACAAGAGAGAAAACAGTCTATCTTGCAGCCTTCAAGAACAACAGAATCTATTCGTCGACCTCTCTTTCATTTTAATAATGCCGAAATGGGGCACTCTTTTGACCTAAAAAAAGATACACAAAATGGCGGAGTGGGCGTTGTTTCTGCCCATAAATATTATCATTTTTTTCCAGAAAGGCTTAGTCCTTCTGACTGGAGCGATTTTGATCGGATAGAGTTTGATTTATATAATCCAAATGATGATTATATTTCTTTTAATTTTACGATGGCAGATGATTTATCGACTGGCTATTGGAGTCAGCTTAATCATAACGAAATACTTGCGCCAGGTTGGAATCATATTTCTTTGTCCCTTTCCCAATATGTTGGGGAGCGAGGATCAGTAAAGTTTTTTCGTTCTTTGAACCTAAAGAAAATTAAAAAAATTTTTATGGGAATTGATCCTGAGGGCCGAAACCCCATTATCGAAAAAACGTTTTATCTTGATAATGTTAACTTGCTCAGAGATAAAATGCCACTTGCTCCAAAAAATATTTGGACCTTTGATTTTACTTCTCATAAGGCCCATCAAAATTCTTTTATTCCCATCACGACCCAGAGCATTTTTAGTTTAGAAAAGGGCATGGGTTTTATTAATCCAGAATTTTGGAGAGTCGAAGATTCATTTGGACCTAGCTCATTTCTTCGTTATTCAATTGGGATTCTCTCCGGAAAATTTAGGGTTAATGTACCAAATGGCAGTTATCGGTTTCAATTGATTGCAGATAAACTTGGTTTTTGGGATGTTCCCTTTTATAGAGACCGAACATTTTTTGTTAATGGGCGAGCTTTTTATAAAGAATCTCGCAATGCTGCCCAAGATTTCTTGAAAGATTTCTTGCGTTTTGAAAATGTTATCCCTTCAATATCGGACCATCCTTTTTCGCTTTATCACGGGCAGGTTTTTAAAAAAATTGAAGGAAGCGTTGATGTTAAAAATGGACAAATAGATTTTGATTTTGCGGGAGACGCATCAGCGATATCTTTGAATACTTTGATTTTGTGGGAGAAGAAAGAAACCAAGGTTGCCCTTCAGTTCATAGATCAGTTTAATAAGCGAAATAGAAAAGAGTTCAATTGGCAAACTCGACCCTTGCGGCAAGTTGGACCAGGTCATTTTAAAGATCAACTAGAGGTCAATGCGATTGCGCTTACTAAAAAACTTGATCCATTTATGCCACAAAAATCCCTTGGGCAAACACTTACTTTTCTAGCTGGAGAAAATGAAAAAGACTCGCAACTTTTACAGATTCTTCCTTTAAAGAATGGGGCCGTTTTAAATTTTAAAAAAGGTGTTTTTAAAAATAGTAAGAATGAAGTAGTTAAAAATATTTCGTTTAAAGTAAGTGAAGTTATCAATCAGTTTGTTTCTCCTGGAATGGGGCATGAGACGTATCTTTTAAATGGCACCTACCTTCGAGAGTTAAAAAGACATTCTTTTGAAACAGATGCCCGAATTGTTAAATATCTTTGGATTGATGTTCAAACATCCTCAGACTCTTCGCCGGGGATTTACACCTCTTCTCTCGAATTGAGTTATAATAATCATTCTGTCATTCTTCCCATTGTGCTCAAAGTACTTCCTTATGAGCTTCCCAAACTAGATTTTCCAGTTGGTTTTTTAGGTTTGGATCCCCTTCCTTATTCCTACTTCTCAGGAAATGGGTGGCGAGAGATCCGTAAAAAATATCGATTCTTGGCCTTAAAAGAACTCAGTGAAGCGGGTTTTTCCACTTTTTCAGGATTACCTGAAGTTCCACTTAGATTCACCCAAGCAGCTCTTCAGTTAGAGACAAAAGATTTAGAAGAGACACTAAGTGAGGCGACTCGTTTAGGTTTTAAGGGGCCATTTTTTAGTTATGGAGGTCAATTTCCAGAATGGATTCTTCGCCCCTTAACTTATCCAATGAATATGTCAGAAGACGAATATTATCAACGAGTCTCTGGGTTATTAAGACCACTTTTAAGTAAGAAGCATCCTCAAGCATTTCAAAAAATAGTCTATCTTTTTAGTGATGAGGCATCTGGCTATTCGCAAAAGACGAGTGAGGATTATCAGTTTGGGCAAAAAATAAAAAAGATTTTACCGGAGCTTTCTCTAGGGGGATTTAGCTTTTTTGAGAAAAGAGATGTTCAATTAGAGAACTTAAACCATTTGTTTGATTTTGGTTTTTATTCATTACTTACTGAGCACAATTCCTTACAAATTAAAAAGCAGAAGGGACAATGGGGATTTTATAATGCAGTCCCTGGAAATTTAGATGACCCACGGTTTGCTTTTGGCATTGGGCTTTTTCTTGCCAGACAAAAGGGGCTTGCTCATTATTTAGAGTGGAATAGTATTGGTTTTAATCATTATCCTTATTTTGATTTTGATGGTCGAGAGTCTGACGTGGCCCTTTTTTACCCTTCTTTAAAAGAGGGGCTTTATCCTTCCGTTCGTTTTGAGTTGGCGCGAATAGGGCTAGCGACCTTTAGAAAACTGATTCTCTTGGAAAGAAAAATGCAAGATCCTGGAGTTCCTGATAAGTTAAAAAATGAGGTGAGGGAATTTTTGAGTAAATTAAGATCCACTTATCCATTTGAGTATTCTAACTCATTTTTAAATCCTAAAAAAACTAATGATTCTAAAAGTGGGCAATACGATAGTTTTTGCAAAGATATCGATAATCTCCTTTTAAAAATCTTTTTAAATGGGTAATGATTTATTTATGCAAAAAACCATCATACATAAAGTTCTCTTTCTTATTTTGAATCGGCCAACCCAATTCTTTTCTTACTTAAGGCAAACTTATTTTTTTTATCAAACCTATTTATTGAGACTATTTTTCATCAATGGTAAAGGACAATACCAGTTAGGGGTAAATGTTCGTCTTCAGTCTCTTAAAACATTGATGGCAGGGCCTACGTCTCTCATTGTGATAGGAAATCATTCCATTCTTTACGAGAATGCAAAAGTAGAGGCCTTTGGTGTAGGAGAAATTTCAATTGGAGAAAATTCAATTATTGGTGATGCCCGAATTTCATGTCGAGAAAAGATCACTATAGGGGATCATTTTTTAACGAGTTGGAATGTCTTTATTCAGGATTTTGATTCTCATCCAGTTAAGGGAGCCTTGCGTGCTGCTCAAGTTCAAAACATGACACATAGTTTCTTCCCATCTTTTCAAGTTGACCCTATGCCCTCTGCTTTTCATTTTGATTTTCCAAGTGAATGCATTTCTATTGGTAATAATGTTTGGCTAGGGGCCAACGTTACTATTTTAAAAGGGGCAAAAATTGGTGATAACTGCGTTGTGGCCACAGGGGCGGTTGTTTTAAAAGGTGATTATGAAAGTCATTCGCTCATTGCTGGAAACCCGGCCAAAGTTGTGAAGACACTGAATTGAACGATGCGTAACGTGACGCATGTGCCTAGAAAAAATCACCTCATGGATTTTGAAAAAATGAGACAGCGTTAATCATTATGCAATTCACTTGAAATAGTGTTTTTTTCCGTTTAAATAAAGACGATTCATTTTTTTAAAATGAATCGTCTTTAAGAGGGAGGAAATTAAATGAGTAATTTAGCTGTTTCAAATTCTGGCGTCATCTCAATTGATAAGTTTGATATGTCTTCTTATTTTTTTACGGACACTTTTCTTTTTCGACGTCTTCTCATTGGCCAAAAGGCCAGTGCCATTTTTGAAATTGTTTTTGCTCTTTTGTTATTAGTACTCTTTTCACCACTGCTCCTTATTGTTTCTTTGGCCATAAAATTATCCATGGGGGGGAATATCTTTTATTCCCAGGTTCGTGTAGGTAAAGGTGGAAAGCATTTTAAAATTCATAAATTCAGAACGATGATTCAAGATGCTGAGGCCTTAACAGGTCCTATGCTCGCTCAAAAAAATGACCCAAGAATTACTAAACTCGGAAGATTTTTAAGAGCTTCTCACCTTGATGAGTTACCTCAACTCTTTAATGTTCTTGCTGGGGAGATGGCCTTTGTGGGACCAAGACCAGAGAGACCTGAATTTGTGGACGTTTTTGAAAAGGAAGTTGAGGGTTATAAAAGAAGAAGAGAGGTTAAGCCAGGCATAACAGGACTTGCCCAAATCTGCTTACCTTATGATGCTACAGCCAGAGAAAAAATCCAGTATGATACTTTCTATATCGATTTCAATCGCTCCATCGTACTTAATGTTATTATTGCCTACTACACTGCTCTGAAGATGGTTTCGGTTTCAAAATATAGTTAGATCAAGACAAGGGAATGATCTTTATGTAAGAGGGCAAATGGGTACTTTTAGAAAGTCTTTGTTACTTCTTTTGGCCACTCTTTTGATATTGTCTTCTTGTCAAAATGCCGAAGAGCATTTGATTCTTCTGATAAAAAAACATTACGCCAATTACTATGTGAATAATTCTTCTCATAAACAGCTCGTTTTAAAAAAACTGGAAAATTTTTTGAAAGATCATTCTTTAACTCCAGAAAACAGTGAGCAGATCTCTCAAATATTAAATGAATTCAATGATGGACATGTCCTCTTAAAATCCACTAATCCCAAAACGACAAATCGATTGTCCGATTTGACATTTTTTCCAGGAAGTTTTTATGTTTCAAGTTGCGAACACTCCTGCTCTCCTGGATTAATGAAGGGAAAATATGAAATTGTGAGTGTTGGAGAACAAGGCTTTGAAAAATGGTTAGAGGATAATGCTAAACGAGTGGCCGCTTCAACTCCCTGGGGAAAAAAATATAGGACGAGTCGCTTATTAGTATCGAATAGGGCCCAAGACGTTTTGACATTGAAACTTCTCAATTCTTCAGGGACACTTTTTACCACTCAGCTTCGTTTTTTGGATGAAGAGCAACCGCTAGAGAAGTGTGTTGAAGGAAGACGATTAAGAGATTCAATTTATTATATAAAAATTAAAACATTATGGTGCGATAGAGGAAATGGAGATATAGAGGAAAATTATATAAGGGATTGGGATCTTGTTACTTCAGAAGTTAAAAAAACGGATAAAATCATTCTAGATTTAAGAGAGAATAATGGAGGAGATGACCGAGAAGTTGTTTATACACTAAGTTCATTTATGAATCACTCTTTCCCGCTTTATCTCTATCAATTCCTCACTCTAAATCGGCCAGGAAAAATTCAACGTTTCCTTCATTTACTTCCTTATCCCTTTTCACTTTGGGCAGAGAGGGGAGTCGATATGGCCAACTTTAAAACACCGCCTAAAAATACCTTTTATGACAATCAAGTAAGCGTACTTATTTCTGCAGGATGTTTTTCTTCGTGTGAGGGTCTTGCTTCGGCCTTTAAAGTACAAAAAAGAGCTAAGCTATTCGGTGGACAGACTCATGGAGGAGCAGGAAATCCTCTCTTTTTTCCCATTGCCCATTCCTCATTTTCGATTAACTTGCCAACATGCTTAACCTGGCAAGCAGATGGTCAACTTTTTGAAGGAAAGGGAGTAACGCCTGATTACTTAGTGGAAGACAAATTGGAGAAGGGCGATGATTTTGTTTTAGAAGAGGCCCTAAAGTTTTAAATGTTATTTATCAAGCTCTAGTAAATAAGCAATCCCTAATTTTTCAAAAAGATCAGCTTTCTTAGAAGAAAATAGAGATTTCTCAAAGGTGTCTTCGGCAGTGTGTATGTAGGGGTTCTGCTCTGAGCTTATGGATTCTACAGGAAAACTGGTTCTATAACCCTGAATATGCCAGGAATAATGATCAGAGCACGCGTATCCACATTTCTCCCATGTCCAGTTAGTTTTTAAATATTCATCAATGATACTTGCAACAAAGAGTGTTTGTTCTTTATTCGTCCCATCTGCAATAAGGGCCATATCAAAGGTCTTTCCAGAAAAATTAACTCCATCAAATTGCAAGACACCAATAACTTGCTTGCCTGATTTGTGATAGAGTTCGGCCAATTCGTTGGATCCTTGAAGGCCAACTTCTTCAGCAGCATAAGCAATGAACTCAATAGTATGTTTAGGGCGGTAGTTTTTTTCTACAATCAATTTGATGAGATCACTTAAAAGAGCTATGCCGGCCGCATTGTCGTCGGCCCCAGGGGATCGGAGGCCTTTTTCAGGGTCATCGGAGTTAATTGAATCACCATGACCGCCTAGGATAATAATCTTATTTTTTTTAATTTCATCTGAGCCCTGAATTCTTAAAATGATCGAAGGCTGTTCAAAGTTTTGATGTTTGAAGTAAGTAACTAAAACATCATTTCGATTGCTTGTTAATCTCTCCCACTCTTTACCAATCCATTCCAATGCAGCTATTCCCTCTGGGGATTTGTAATAACGGGTCTTGTAAGAAGTCAATTGATGAATAACGCTATTGCGATAAGTTTCAGATGTGGATTCAAACCATTCATAAACTTCTTGAGATCTAGTGAGGGTGTAGTCAAGAGTGATGAGTTTATCTAACTCATTTGGCCAAAATTCACCAAACTCAACATCGGGAAAACGTTTAAATAATTCGTTATTGGGTTTTATTTCAGGGGCCTGAGAGAGAATTCTAAATCCGCCGCATCTCTTAAATTTTCGATGAACAAAATGACTTATGTGAGAGAGGTTTTCAAAAGGAATATTGACATAAATTTCATCACGTTGAGAGAGTGTTGGCAGTGCGTTTGAAAAAGAAGGGGCCTCTATTTTCAAAGTGTTAAAAAGGATAGGCGATAGTGCAATCCATTGAGTAGGTAAGGGCCTAAGATGTGTATGAGCAAGAAGTCCATTGACTTGGCATAGGGTCAAAATAAGAATCAACTTCTTTAGGTGCATGGGTGTTTAATCTCAAGAGTTATTTTTCATTTTTTTACAGAGAAGCTGGATATATTGTCAATTTTAGTTTATGAAATAGGCACTATCTATTCGAGTAAAAATCATGAGGTGCCCGTTTGAAGACAATTAACCAGTTTATCCTTCTTTTAAGCTTCATCACTCAAATAACTATGGTCCAGGCCTCTGAGTTTTGGGTGGCCCAAAAAGAGAATGTCAGACAGTTTTATTCCCTTGATACCTCAGAGGGTGACATTGTTCTTAAAAAATATTCCCAAGAAAAGGGCGACTTTCAAGAGCGCCTAGAGAAAAAAACGTTCGTTCGATTAAGTGAAGCCTATGCCTATTTAAATGTGCATGCCCGAAATTTTTTAAAGGTTGAAAAGCTTGAGCACTGGCCGATTATTGCTTCTCAAGAAGGAAGTGTTGAAAAAGGTCTTTTTGGGAAAAAAAACACTTCGATTTGGAGTGCAAAAAACCAATGGAGTGAAGAGTGGGAATTAAAGTTTGCGGAATGGATAGAACAATCGGTAAGGCCTAATTTTTATCAACTTTATAATATTGAAACAGACTGCGCGGACGCAGTCGTTGGTTTGCGCTGGATATTTGCACGCATCAACTCATTACCCGCGGCCAACTCAATTAATGATTCGGGAGATTTGTTTGGAAATTTTTCGATGCCTAGGAAGTGGAGAAAACTCCCCAAAGCAAAACTTTGGCATGAAGATGAACTTTTCATGAAAGCACTCAAGTATATAATGGATGTAAGTTATACCCGCTCCATCATTGATGATGGTTATCCTGTTCGAATTGATCGTATTGGGCTTATCGCTGGGGATTATATTGTTACTCGTTTTCGTGGACTTGGTCACGCCAAAGTGATTAGTGAGACCCATTTTGATGAATTAACAGAAATGCCGATTTATACTCTGGCCTCAACCCTACCTATAAAAGTCAGAGAGCTTGTCAGAGAAGCATTTGTTGATCCTGAATGGTCGAAACATATTGGAAAAGAGATTTTGGCCTTTCGATGGCCTATCATTAAAAATGGCGAGTGGGTCTTGAAAGCCTCTGAAACACACTCCAGGTATTCGCGAGAGCAATATGACGATAAGTTAAAAGAAAAATTTCCTGCTTTCATTTCTTTTATTTTATCACGAGTAAAAGAAACTTATGATCCCATTCGATTGCTTGAATTAGGGACTCAAGAGATCTCAAAATATATCAAACAACGAATGAGTATTGTGACTTCAGGTTATTCAGCTTGTGGAGCAAGAAAATGCTCTATTGATCAGATTGATTATAAAAATTGGTCCACGACTTCTCGAGATGAAGTCATTATTAAAAAATTTACTGAGTTGGATAGACTTGTTAAAGAATTTGAAGTGATTTCTCCTGGGCTTTATGAAATTTGGGTTCAGAAGCTAAAAACGTCAAAAATGATCATAGAAGGCGAGAGTGTTAATTTGGCAACGATTCGCTTTTTGTTTGAGTCCGGATACACTTCGGCCGATCCGAATGTTTTACCAAAAGAGCGCTGGGGGCTGGAGACATCGAAAAGTTTAGCCTTGAAATTAGATGAGGCCCAGGATTTACTTGCAAAACGTAAAAAGATAATTGGACAAATTCCTTCTCCTTGTCGCTCTGAAGTTTGTTTTCCCAAAAATGCTGAGTGGCTTGAAGGAAATACTTATCTCATCGATGCAGAACTCAACAAGCTCTATGTCGCCATAACAACGTTTTGCCAATTGAGAGAAGTTGGCAATTGTGAGAGTTTTTTGAAATCTTTGGGACAAAAAATTTATGTCTATGAGAATGAACAAAAAAGTCTAGCAGATTGGGTGAGCGCAATTCCTCTTTTTCACTCTGACCCGAGAGTGAGTTTTAAAAGAAGATGGGGAAATCTTGAAGGCAAATTATTGGGTGCAGTTCTTCCTTATTTTGAATCGATTAAAATTTCACAAGGTGCTTTAGCGCTTTTGGATGAGAGGAAAATTTTCCACCTGGAAAGTGGGAAAATCATTTATGAGGCACCAGAGAAGGCAAAACTAGCTTTAACAGATGATGACAAAATGTATCTCATTTCAGAGTCGCGAGGGGAGATTCATCAGATTACGATTGCAAATGGGACGATCTCTTTAGGGGATGTTCTAGACCCAGAACATATTTTATTAAAAAATGCCGATCTTTCAATTTCCTATCTTGAATCGGAGTCTTTTGGAGTCTTTTTATTAAAGAATGTGGCAGGAAATAAGGTCTTCAGAATAAGACAGGGTCGCATTGAAGTAATCAGTCATTATGATGGGGCCATTTCTCTTAAGGAAAATTTACTAACGGCCGTTCAAAATTCATCAACGATGACATTTGTGGATTTACAAAAAAATAAAATATTTGAATTCACCCTTCCACTAACAGGACAGTTTAAAAATATGAATAAGATGATCGTTCTTTCTTATTCATACCCAAATGTTTTCCTAGAGTATAAAGATTCTGATTGGGGGCTACATTATCCTGTTAGAGTCAATCTTGAGAAAAAAACGTGGGACGAAATAGATCTTCAGCTCTCTGGACCTTTTGATATTTCGTGGTCGAGTGCGAAATCTGGTAAGGCCTTTGTGTTAAATAAGACGGGAGAAGACTATCCTGAATTGTATGCCCTCGATTTTGAAAAGAGTGAACCTGTTGTGACAAGATTAGATAATAATTTTGTGGATGCTTTTGAGTTAAATGGCGTGATTTATTTTATTCAATCGCTTGGAACTCAGTGGAGTCAAGATTTAGAAAATCGCTTAATGGTGTGGAGTCAGAATATTTCAGAGTTTACTCCTAGAGAGAGCTTGGGCAATCCTAAGTTTATGACAGAGCATGGAATTTATTTTAGTGGAGAAGAGTTGGGGGCAATGCTTTCTTTTGATCAGGTTAAGAAAATGACTCTACCAAGATCGCTCTTATCACCGAATCATTTTACCCATGTGCAAGTCGGGGAACCGACACTTTTTGGATATCGATTTGATTCATCTTATGGAGAGTTTTTGAGTATGGGGGGGACAATTGATTTAAAATCTTCTTTTGAAGAAGACATCTTACCCAATTATTCAATTTATTCTTGGATAAATAAATCAGACTTACTCCATGAGCGTTGGGGGGAGCATTTTAAGAAATCGACCGTCTCATCTGGCCAATTAATAAGTATTGGTAAAAATATGGGAGTATGGTGGGCCCCAAGTGAGTAAATTCTACAGAGTTCTGTTCCTAAAAATGAATAAAGAATCTTGCATGTTATAAGGATTTTGATGACTACAATTGGAGTAAATATGAAGAAGGTCTTAATATTAGTATTATTAGTATTGAACTCATTTAGCCTATCGGCAAAAGATGAATTTAGTCTTGAGTCAGCAAAAAAACAGCTAGTGAATGACAATATTAACATCGCTATCTCTTACCAAAATTATGTCAGTGTGAAAGAGCAATCGAGAGTTAAGATGCTTCAGTTATTGCCGACAATCACTGTTGATCTTCTTGTGAGCGATTATCAATACACAATTTTGCGATCAATTATTCCTGAACCAACGAAGTATTTTGATGCTTTGGCCGCGCAATCTTTGGCCGGGGCCGCCAATCTCAATAGAGTGATTGTTAAAAAGAATTTATTAGAAGATTTAGAAAAAAGTTATTTCTTATTCCAATTCCACAAAGAAACAGTAGAAAGTCTACAAAGTGAATTGAGCATACGCAAAGTTATTGCAGAAAGATCTAAAGAAGCATTTGATTTAGGGGCCATCAGTTTTGATGATTTTTACCTAGCTCAGCGTTTTGTGGTTGCTGCCAAGACAAACCTAGTGAATGCGACTGAAGTCTTAAAAAACGACGAATTTACATTAAAACTTCTTTTGCAATCAAATGACCTTTCTGAATTTGATCTAATGGTTGAAGATCTTTATAATGCTTCCCTTGCTTTTCCAGCAGATGTCAATGAAGCGATGGATATTGCGGTTAAGCATTCTTTAGAAGTTGAGCAGTTTGATTATTTGATTCAAGCAGCTCGTAAAACAAAAACGGGCGTGGCCGTTTCATGGATTTCTTGGGGGGGAGTTGGATTTGACTACTTTGCCAAGGTCTCCGTTGCAAGAAGCGAAATAAAGAAATTGCAACTTCAAAAAGAGAAGGCAATCATTGGACTTCGAAATCAAGTGGCAACGATTTATGCAGAAATTGAAAAGTTAAAGGAGAAATTAACTTTTCATAATGAGCTACTTGAAATGTCTAAAAATGAATATGCTCGTGCTCAAGAAAATTATAATAATCAATTAGGGACTCTCTTAACTCTCAAGGCGGCAGAGATTTCACTAATAAACGTTCAGCGTGATTCGAGAAGAATGCAGTATGATCTTGAACTTAAGTATTTAAAGCTTAAGCGAGTCATCGGTGCCAACATGCTTACCAATGAAATTCCAAAGATTTAATGCAAATACAATTGAGGTTAAAATGAAAAAGCGACTAAATTCCACATTTGTATTCTTCATATTATTACTTAGTTGGAATAGTGATATTTGGGCCATAGAGAATTTACCTTCATCAACGCTTAGAGGAAACTTAGAAAGTATGCTTGAAGCTTTTCCTGGAGAGTCAGATCTTTTCGCCATTAAAAGAATTGCCGATAAAAACAATAGTGACATTGAAGTTGCGTTTCAAAATTATATTATTGCCAAAAAACGCGTCTCTATCGCGCGAGCGGCATTAAATCCAGTAACGACAGGGCAATTGTTGGGGATTTCGTTAGGATTAAATTACTTATGGGCCCCTCTTGCTCTAGAAGCTGTTCTCTCAATTCCTACGAAGCTTTATAATATCTCTACAAATAAGTATCTGGCTAAAGCGGCATTTTATAATTCACATGAAGCAAAGTTAGCACTTAATAATGAACTGGCCCATCTTTATTTTGATATCTTAACTCATGAAGTGATACTTAAAACAATTGACGAAGAGATTAGTGTTTTTCTCTTTCATAAAGATCAAATTGAAAAAATGCCCAATTCTGAAAAAGGTATGCAAAATATTCAAATGTCTCTTATTCATTTAAAAATGGAAAAAGCAGATATTTACAATCTTTACCTAGAAGAGATTGCGGCCTTAAAGACTCTGTTAATGATGGAGCCTAATGAAGAATTAAAGCTTTCTCACTCACCTGTTGAAATAAAAAAATCCTTCCTAGAGGGGCTTGATGTTAAAAAACTTCAGGATTTCTCAGTGGTGAATAGTTATCAGTATAAGGTTAATCTTAATCTTGAGCATGCAGCTGAATCGAATATTAAATCGACTCGTTGGTCGATATTATCTTTTGCGGGACTTAATCCTTCCTATCGATCACGTATCCGCGTCTCAAAAATGGATGCCAACGTGGCCCATGACCAAAAAGTGAGTACAGGAATAAAAGTAAGAAATGGCAGTTTGATGGTTTTAAACAATTTTGAATCATCCCTCAATATTTTTGAAAATTATGATTTAACCTATAATGAGTCCATCATTGTTATGGAGGACTATTACAAACAATACACCCTTGGGAATGCCACTGTGGACAGTGTTGTCGAAACCTCAATCTCGGCGATTAGAGATTTTAGGAGTAAAGTGGTTGCTCAATATGCAGCACTGGCATCCTTAGATGATCTCTCTAAAGCAGTGAATTTTCAATTTCGTTATAATCGCGAAGCAGACAGAGCTCAAAGTCAGATTGAAAAGGCAAAACTTTATGATTTATCCGTTGAGGATTTTTCAGTTATAAGAAAAAGCAATTCGGAAAATTCCATGGTTCTTGCCATAGATTCAGACTACAATCATTTAATAGAAAAAGTGACTTACCAATTTGAAAATAATATTTACCCTACTCAGACATCAGATAATGATACAAAGGATTTTTATTCAGTATTTTCAAAGACAGACATTTCAGAGAATCATTTTCGGGGAGTGGCCAGGGTTTATTTTTATAACGGCCATGAATGTGAAGTTAAATTTAAATTATAATCAATTGAGGTCCATATGAAAAAATGTATTTTATCTTTATGTTTTTTGCTTAGTAGTTTTTCAGTTTTTGCTTATAACCCCACTCTCGATCCGGTCATTTTGAATGTCGAAGGATGTTTGAATACCCAAAAAGTAATGCTTTGTAGTTCAGAGCTGCCCTCTCTTTTGAAGTCTCTCTCGATGGACGTTCGTGGGGAGTTTGCAATGTATCTACGGGAATTACTTCAGACTCATAAGAATGAGCAAGTTGTCCATAACCTTTATATAGAGCTTCAATCGGTGATTGATCTCTATGAAAAGCTTGATACTCAAAGTAATTGGTCTTTCAGGGCCATTAAGAACTTGCTAGATGATGTGGCGATTGAGTATGTAAAACTTGCTCCAATCGATCAAAGCTTTCTGACAAAGCTTTATAAAAATCAAGGAGGAATAGGTGGGCGTTTTGGACTTTTGACGACTCTCAATGATAAATTATTATCACTGACTTCAATAGTCGATATGGAGAACTTAATTCGCTTTCTTGAAGTCGCAAAAGAATATTCTCGATCTATTCGGGATGAACAATATGTCTATAATACGGCCGTTGAAATGATTCGGAAATTAACGGATATGGAACTTAAGATTCGTCCAGGGCATGAAGGGATATTTTCAATCGTATTTGATAATCCTGAAATGGCCAAAACGCTTAAGATTGATACTCTGGTCGTCATTGAATCTAATTCTAAAGATTCTTTAGTTGTTAATTTTGTTGCCTCAAACTCTCGCTTGGTGAAAATGTCTTTTACGGGAGCGATTATCTTAGGAGATACAATCTCAAGTAATCTTGACGTTTATAATAACGGCCAAGATACGGCGAATCCATTTTTTAAATTTGAATTGGATCGTCAGACAAACACGATTAAAGGGACTTTTTCAACTGCAAGATACGGTGTCATGAATTTCTCAGGCACATTAATGAAGTCAAATCTCTCCGTTTATGATGAATTATCAGTTAAGGGTCTTCGTTTAGATCAGTTAACTGGTTCTTTTAAAGTAAAAGTTGGAAGCTTTCAAATGCAGTTAATTATTAGAAAGCGCACTGACGATCGATCTGTCACAGAGGCAGCTCTTTTTAATGATAATGCAATGATTAGCTTTTCTAAAGTTACTTTGAATTCAGAGAAAGGAGTTCTCTCACTTGTAGATATAAACAATGAAAGAAAATTATCTCTTGCAGTTTTAGATATGCAGGATGGGCCTCTTTTTAAGGGGCAATTTATCAATGCTCCTCAAGCGAAAATTTTAGAAGTTCTTTCGAATTAACTATTTTTTTTAAGAATGAGTTGAGCTGTTAGTTTAGAAATTCGAACACGGCAGTCAATTGAATAGGCATGATCGAGAAGAACTTCTTGAAGTTCTTCTCCAAAGCCTAAATCAAAAGCAAATTGGTCGGCCTCAATCTGGGCCTGGAGAGTGTCAGTTCTTTGTTCGGTATGCTGATGATAAATATGTCCCAATTCATGTGCGAGAATCGCGATTCCATGAAAAGCACTTGCCGATTTTAAAAGTTGAATTAATTCTGGAAAGACTAAAATGAGGTGCTGCTTACCTGTTTTGCCAATAGCGCAGCTCAGATGGGCCTGGCAGGGGATCAAAAAAGTCTGATTCTTGCTAAAGAAGTGTCTTTGATCTTGAGTTAATGAGTCCAGCAATGTTCCAATACTTCGTTTTATGACCTTATCGCTACTTATCCACTGATGATTTTTATCATTGATAAAAGTCTCTTTAAAATCTTCTTTAAGATTTTTTTTGGCGCTAGATGAGATTGTCTTTTTTAAGAAATCAAACATAACTATTGATCGGATAGCTTGCGTTGAGACTTAAGGAAAAAAGAATTCAGAGTTTTTTTGTCCATTAAAAACACAAGCTATGACAATTCTTAATTTCTGATAAGATTAATGGAAGGTGTTTGAATGAAAATATTTTTTAGAGCAATGATCTTTTTTTTTAGTTTAACTTCTTCTATGGCATTTGGGATTGAGTCCCTTAATGGCTTTTTAGTGACTGCATTTGATGATCGCTTCAGAGTGGTTTCGGCCGAAAAATTCAAATCACAAATGGAAGTGATTGTAGAAAATAAAACTTTGGTAAGACTGATAGGGAAGGTGATGCTCAATAATAAAATAGTGGCCGGTTATGTTGCCGTTGATGCTGAGAAGTACCAAAAGATAGTGGTAAATCTTAAAAAAGGTGATTTATTGCATTTTGTTCCTCTTTCTCCTGCATTTCAGGAAGTTGAACTTATCGTAGGAAATAAGATTTATGAAATTCCTCCAAAAAAGTAATATTGAAAAAACGATTTTGGTTATTTCGGATCTCCATTTAAGTGCGGGGCCAATTGTAAATAATCGTAAGAACTTCTTAGAGGATTTTCATTACGATAAAGAATTAATTGAGTTCATTGAATACCATTCAAGTGGGCATTATCTCGACCGTGAAGTTGAATTAATTATTAATGGAGATTTTTTAGATCTTCTTGCGGTTCCTTTTGTGAAGTATTTTGATGATGAGTTCTGGAGTGAGAATGCGGCCCTTTTAAAATTACAAATGATTCTTGATGCGCATGTCGGAGTCTTTGAAGCTCTACGGGATTTTATCAGTTATCCAAATAATCACCTGGTCTATATTTTAGGAAATCATGATGCAGAACTTGTTTTTGAAAGCTTAAGAGATTATTTAAGAAATCAGTTTCCTGAGAAGGATCGATCTAAATTTCGAATACTCCTTAATGATGACACCGTTTATATTCCTGAAGATGGAATAGTGTTAAGACATGGACATGAATATGAAGTTGCTCATCAGTATAGTGTTAAAACATGTATTGCAACTGATATCAATCACAACAAATACTTTATTCCTCCCTGGGGGTCCTACTATGTCACCAGAGTCATTAATAAATTTAAAGAAGGGAGAGATTATATCAATGCAGTGAGGCCCGTGAATAAATTTATAATTAATGGAATTATTTATGATCCACTTTATACAATTCGATTTATGTTTGCCAATTTTTACTACTTATTAATGGTTAGATTCGTCATGATTTTTAAGCAAAATAAGAAATTATCTGAAATATTTGATCACGTAAAAAATGAAATGCAATTATTTAAGGACTATGAATCTTTAACTGAGGTCTATGTGACTAGTGATGAGAACATTAAGGCCCTCATTGTAGGACATACTCATGATCCCATCTTTCGTGAATATGATGATGGATCGATTTTTATCAATACTGGTACATGGACAAAAATGTACAATTTAGATTTTGGAAAAGACTTCAATGGTGCGAAATTGACTTTTGCCCGCGTTGATATAAAAGAAAAAGCGAGTGATCAGGTGAATCGATTTGATCATCTAGAAATAAGTCTAAATGAATGGCGAGGAAGAAGTGATCTTCCTTTTCGCGAATTTAGGTAGGATTTACTCCCAAAAATTTATTCTTTTTCTGTATAACAAATTTCCATATACATCGGGCCGTGCTGTGTATTGAATGGAATTAAAATAATATTTGTTCCTGAGGGGTAAGAGATAGAATGATCTTTTCCTTCTACCAGTGATGGAATGGCCATATTGGAAGAGTAACCCATAGTTTTCAAATCTCTTTTAGCATTACCCATAACCATGTTGACAATTTCTCCCCCTAGGTCATGAATTTCTGGAGAGTAGGAAGTGTATGTCTCACCAAGCATCGCACTGGCAACTTTGAAATACGTATCGTAGGGAAAAGAGATGACAAGCATGGCCTTGTATTGGCATCGATTACCATTTTTTTCCATTTCACCTGAAAGCCCTAAGACTGCAGAGATGTCTCCTCTTGAAATAGAGTCTTTTTTTATAATCGGCTTTTGGGTATCTAGTTTGGTGAATACCATCGTTTCAAAAACATTTTTTGCAGCTTCAATAAATGGCTTTGAAAATTCGACAAAATGCGCGTCTGCTGACATAGATACTCCCAATTAAAGTCCAAGACTTTTCATTAATTCATCAATTGAATTCTGATTTAAATTTGTATTATTATCGATGGCGCAAGACGCCCTTTCGATGTCCTTAAATTTCGCTGATAACCAATTGAGCCTTGTAACAAAGGCATTGGTATTCAGATTATTCATACTTGTTTCGTTACCATTGAGCAGTGATTTATTCATTTGTCTGAGCATGTGGAGTGAATCAAATAATACGGCAACAACAACTTCGATAAGTGGAAGGTCTTTTATCTGCGAGGACTTATATCCTATGACTTTACCAAGTTCACAGAAGGTCGCAATTTCCGTTGCACCAATTGATTTGGCCGCGCCCATGATTCGATCAATGATTTGCCCAAATTTTTCCAACTCTTTTGTATTTGATGGGTCTTCTTCCATCAACGTTAAAGATGCTTCAAGTTGATCGAAGAGACTATTGGCCTCATCACAAAAATCCTGAATGATTTCCTTCATAGAAGGATCGTTTAGTATACTCATCTTTTCACTTATTTAAAAATACGCTCTATCTTTTCTTTAAGAACTTGGGCCGAGAATGGTTTTACAATAAAATTGCTAACCCCTGCTTTAACTGCAATAACGACGTTCCCTTGCTCAGCTTCAGCTGTAATCATTAAAAAGGGTAATTTTTCTAGACCTGGAGTTGCTCGAACATTTTTTAATAAGTCAAGGCCAGAAAGTTGGGGCATATTCCAGTCTGAAACAATAAATTCATATGGCTTTCCTTCTTTTATCGCATTTTCTATCATTGGCCATGCTGTCGCACCATCATCAGCTTCTGTTATATTGGTAAAACCAATTTGAGAGAGCATGTTTTTAATAATTTTTCTCATCGTAGACATGTCATCAACAACGAGAATTTTGATATCAGATTTTAAGGCCATGAAGAAACTCCTAATAAAAGTTCTTATCTTTTTAATATGCTGCTTACTATGCTGCTTTTTTTATAACTAGTTTATCGGCATTTATTAAAGTAACTAAACTATTATAAATCATATCACCAAAATCAAATTCTAAACCAGGGATATAACTTTTATTTTTCATGCTCACTATTATACTCTTTAAAGGAAATTTATTGCCTGTAATTTTTCCAGAAGAAAACTCAAATAAATGGGCCATACTTCCTACAATTTGGGAAAGCGGTTCTATGGACTCTCCGTATTTCATGGTGGGGTATCCATTTCCTAAAATGCGCTCATGATGATCTAGGATTATTCTCTTGGCCCTTTCACTAAGTTCTAGGCTACTTCTTTTGATAAGATGGTTGCCTAAAATAGTATGCTTTTCAAAGAGTGATTTATCTTTATCAAATAAGTTAAGCGTGGGAGTTCGTACAAGTGTGAGTGGGAGCTGGGTAAGGCCCATGTGTGAGAGGTAGGCACCGCAAACGATATCTGCTAAGGCCAGTTGGTCAGAGATATTACACGCTTTTGCCAAAAAATAGGAGCTGGCCACAATCCTGTTTAAGTAATGATCAGCCTTGAGATGCTGCTTGGATAATTCTAGTGCTAAAGAAATGGTATGGGTATGAGTCACGCTAAAGGTAAGAATTTCAATGCGGGCGTATTCAATAACTTTTTCAAAATTGTCATTTTCACAGGCCTTTTCAAATTCATTTTGAAAATTAAATACGCCATTTTTTTCATCAAAGATTTCTTTTAACTTGGCATTCATGATTCTTTCTTTTTCTAGTTCATGAAGATCTCTTGATTTAAGGGAAGGGATATCAGCTTCTTCGTATTCCTGAGAATTAAGAAAAGTTCGGCGCTGCTTTTTTAAAATTGCAATTTTGCCGCCTTTTTCAAGCAAATAATCTAAAAAGGTCTCTAGTTCTTTCGTAAGCGGTCTATTGCCATTGAGAAACATGCTATATTTTTTATGAATAGGATTAAATATGAATAATTGAAAAGGAAATGTCTTTTTTCCTTTTAAATTGTCTCGTTCAATAATAAAGAAATCATATTCCGTCTTCATGATTTAACCTGTTTTTTTTCCTTTAAAGAGACCCGAAAACATTGATAAAACATTTTTCTTGTTTGATTTTTCTTCTTCTTGATTCTCTAATTCTTCAATATCTGATTCTTTTTGTTTTGTTTTTCGCTGAATACTGTCTAATTGGATGACCCTTGCCATTTCTAAGGTTATTTCAATATCCTTTTCATTTTTAGGATTGATTCCGTTTGGAAAAATCACCAGGACAATCCCCATGCGATCGACCCCATCAAAGTAGGGGAAAACAAGCTCAACCATTTTATTACTAAGCTCATTTTGGGCCCAAGAGGGGAGTTCAACGTCTTCCCAATGTTCTTCATTAGATTTTTTGCTTTTTACATCACGACATATCCATGTAGTCATCGTTTTTAAGAAGTAATCTTCAAAAAGCGCATCTTTGTCTTTATGAGTACTCCACCATTCGATGAGTTCAACGTGCTTATCATTTTGAGGTGTCTGCATGATGCTGTTGAAAGCTTCATGATGCTTTTTCTCGCTAACTTTATAAGAATAGAAGATAGGATAACCTTGATAATGGGAGATCATCTCTTCTGAGATCATTTTATAGAAATCGGCAGGCCTTGATTCTTTTTGGTAAATTAAGTTTAAGACATTAATACCAAAGTCAAATCCTTTAGGGTTGACTTCGATAACTTTAAAACTTCCTTCTTCATCCTCTGTGGAAGAACCTACCTTTTTCCTCTGGGCCTCTTCTTCATTGTCGGAGACGAATTCTCCTCTTGCTAATGAGTCGAATTCGGCCTTAAGCATACGGTAATCAATCGTTATTTCACCAGCATCTTTACGCGGCCCATTTGAGAGATTCTCATCATCTTTTCTACTCTTTTTTCCCAAGGCCAAGCTTATTTCTGATTCTTTCGAATTTAATATATCCCAATTTTGATCATTCTTAGAACGGTTTCCACTACGGTAAAAAGTGTCGATTTGATCAACTTTACCATTGCCTACGAGGTTTTCATTATCATCGCTGAACTCAAGGTCCGTTTGCCTCATTTTTCTTAAGGAAATTTCACCAGATTCATCGTCATCATTTTTCTTTTTTGCTTCTTTTGGCGAATCTGAGAGTTTTATGTTCGTTTCTTTTTTCGAATGTCCTGCTTCGTCTGCATTTAGTTCATCATTTTGATCAATGTCTTCTGAGTTAGTGTTGGAATCATCTAAGTTGATGGTTGTTTCTTTGGATTGATTATTAAGATCCCCATCATTTTCCTCAAGTTCATCTAGGTTCTGGTTATCATCATTTTCAGAAAAATCAATCTCGGTATTCTTAAGTTTTTTTACAGCGTCATTGTTCTCGTCATCTTCTTCATTTTCTTGTTGTTTTTTGGTTTTCGATACTAAATCATTAGATTGAATTTTTTTACTTTCATCGGTTGTGAATTCACTTTTCATTAAAGAGTCAATAACGTCAGATTGTCCTTGTCTTCCTGCAAGATTCTCATCAATTTCGAGCTCCGTATTTGCTCGCTTTTTTCTCTCTTTAGTGACTTCTTCAATCTCTTGATCTGCTGGACGATCCTTTTCTTCAGCAAAGACCATATCCTGGGATTGAGATTTACGCTTTGGAGAGATCTCTTCTTCGGTCTCAAGGAAATCGCTTTTTTCTTCATCCTCAAATTCTATTTCAGTATTAATTGGACCTGCGGATCTATTCGCTTCATCCTCAAGCTCTTCGAGCTGTTTTTCTTCTAAGCGCTTTTTAGCTTCTTCAAAAAGTGAATCGAGTTCATCGAGTTCTCTGCGCTTTTTATGTTCTTCAGTTTCTTCCTCTGTCGATATCAGTTCGGAACTGGGCGTTTCTTTATCAAAAAGGGAGAGTTCTTCTGTAGGGTTAAGAGTGTAGTTTAATGGCCTTTCTTCATCACCATCAGCTTCAGTGGACTCTTTTTTTGTAACATCAAGATCAATGGTTGTTTCTTCATAATGCTTTTGTTTTAAGTGCCTCTGCTCAATTTCTTCTTGAGCGGATTCTTCCTGTTCTTTTTTTGCTTTTTCGATTTCTAGTTCTTCACCAGAGCTTATTTTACGTTTTCCACGATAATACATGTCAATTTCGTTGAGATTCTCCTCTTGGTCTTCTTTATAGGTCTTTTCATCGCCAAAAAGAGAGGTTTCTTCTGTTTTTCGCTTTGATTTCCAATGCGTCTCAATCGAATCTTCGTGAGTCATTGCTTTAGATTTTAAGTGATCATCGTAATTGATTGCATTTTCTTCTTGGTGAATTTTTTTATTTGTTGAATTTTCTTCATTGTAATCAATGTCAACTGCAACGTGTTCTCGATCAGCGTTTATCTCACCCTTCATACCAGTGCTTTGGTTTATATCGATCATGCTTTTTACGACTTGATCTTTTTCCGCTTGCTTGCCAGCAGAGGTTTTAATGGAACGCAGGAGAAGTTTGACTTTGTAGAGTAAAGTCTTTGGGGGGGATGTTTCTAGGATGGCCTCAGTAAGACCGATTTTAGTGAATTTAATAAGTGTCTTTGCGGGGATTTCCTTAGGCGAGAGTAAAATAACTTTTGAGTGGGACTTTTGAATCATGGCCCTATTTTCTTGGAGAAAGGTTGCACATTTTTTAGCATTAGAAAAAGTGATAAGGCACTGGCCTGCCGATCCTAGAAATTGCGATAGCTCTTTTAGGTCGTCTATTATGGAAATTTCAATATTTTCTTCGACAGCAATACCATCCAACACCTCATTTAATTTTTTTAGAGGTTCAGACATGGGAGGAATAATGGCAAGTTGTTTTTTTAATTCCATATTTCTTAATGAGCTTTTCGTCATTTTTACCAATAAAGATGAGGTTAAAAATATGTTTCTGCAGTGACTTTTAATTCCGAGAGTATTGATCTAGTTTTATTTTTGATAAAAATCATTATTTATTAAAGGTTCTAAAAAAAGCTTCCGAAAGAGGTATTAGTCAGAAAGCTGAGTCATGGTGACGACGCTAGAAAACCAAATTTTCAGTTGAGCAGTATGCTCGTTGAGCCTGTCGAGAGACAAACTTAAAACCTAGGAGGGATACCGAATTCTACAGGGAGGATCTCATGGGTTTACGTATCAACACGAATGTTACTTCAATTGCTGCTCAACGCACACTTGGGGTTAACAACACTGAGCAGTCAGCGACATTAAGTAAGTTGTCTTCTGGTTCAAGAATCGTTAAGGCAGC
>JAGOVS010000106.1 GCA_018060625.1 Bacteriovorax sp.
TTTGGAATTTTTTAACGATGTCTACGATTGTCCCAGTATCATTCATAATATAAAAGTGTACACAAGGAGCCCCACGTTCAAGGAGATCGGCAACTTGTCTTGTGGCCCATTCTTTTCCAATGGCCGCCACATTTTTAGGATCGCGGGTGACTTCTTCTACTAACTGATCAGGGAAATCAATATAAAAGTTTTTAGGCACACTCACTAATTGAGTCGAATTTTTTAAGACTTTAAGCCCAGGAATAATTGGAACAGTGATGCCTGCTTCGCGAGCAAGGCGCACGAATTCAAAATAGTGATCATTGTTAAAAAACATTTGAGTGACGACATAATCTGCACCAGCATCAACTTTGCGTTTTAAGTTGAGAATATCCAGCCTTAAGTTTGGGGCTTCAAAATGTTTTTCGGGATAACCGGCCACTCCAATACAAAAATCAAATTTAGCGCTTCCTTCAATGTCATCAAGAAAAATGCCATTATTAAGGGATTTAATTTGTTCAACTAAGTCAGATGCATGGTAATTCATGCTGCGATTTTTAGAGAGCTCCTTTTTGTAGTTGGGACCATCTCCTCTAAGAGCTAGGATATTATGTATCCCTAAAAAATTAAGTTCGAGTAGAGCATCCTCGGTTTCCTCCTTTGAAAAGCCAAGGCATAGGAGGTGAACAACAGTATCAATTCGGAAACGATTTTGGATGATTCCACAGATGCCGATTGTTCCAGGTCGCTTTTTATAAATTTTTCGCTCAATAGTTCCGTCTTCTTTTTCATTATAATATGCAGACGAAGAATGGGCGGTAACATCAATCCATGCGGGATTAACGGGATTAAGCGCCTCTACGATATCGATAATTTCTTGAACCGAACGGCCTCGTGGGGGAGGGACGATTTCAAAACTAAAAAGAGGATTTGTGGCACGATTTAAGTGTTCGATGACTTTCATAGATTTCGCTTTTTAAAGATGACTTATTAAGTGGAGATTGTAACAATATTTTAGTGTTCTTCATAGTAAAAATGATGACAGATTCACTCGAGAGAGGTTGCGCAAATGTCTGATTGGTACCAAATTGAAAATATTTTTTTTGTCGTTCAAGTCAGTACGGCAGGCGCCGAAATGAAGCGCCTTTTTGCCAAAACTTGGCAAAGGGAGCTCTTGTGGGTGGCCCGAGACGAGAGTGCCAAGAAGGTTTGGAATCGTTCTGCCCCGGTACTTTTCCCCATTGTTGGAAAACTAAAGGATGATCAATACGCATTCAAAGGGAAAAAATATACAATGCCTCAGCATGGCTTTGCGCGAGATAAAAATTTTAAATGTGTTGAATGTTCTGATCATGAACTAACTTTTGAATTGCTGGCCGATCAAGAGACTTTTAAATACTATCCCTTCTGTTTTGAATTACGAGTGCGATACGCCATATTGGATCATCATTTAACGATCACTTATTCTGTGAAAAATGTAGATCGGCAGGATATTTATTTCTCCATCGGCTCCCATCCCGCTTTTATGACTCCTCATTTAGAAGATTATGAGATTCGCTTTGAGAAAAAAGAGCGGGGTTATTTTCATTTAAAAGATAAAATGGTCGATTGGAAAAACCTGACGGCCATGCACTCAGAAGTCTTGACCCCAACAAAAGTTTTATTTGCCCGTGACGCACTTATATTTAAAGATGTTAAGTCTGAGTATGTGGATTTAGTGAATATACCTAGGAATGAAACCATTCGTTTGCATGGGAGTCATACTCCCTATTTTGGTGTTTGGGCCAAGGATTCGATTCCCTTTATTTGTCTAGAGCCTTGGTACGGGGTAAGTGATGATGCTCTTCATGATCAAAACATTGAAAGCAAAGAAGGGATTCAGACACTTGCCATGGGGGCAGAATTTAAGTTTAGTTATTCGATCGAGTTAACCTGATGGAAAATTTTCTGATACCTCTGGTGAAACGAGGAGAATCTGGCGCTGGACAGGACAACGTCTTATGGCAGAAACAAAATGTATATGTCATGGACAATCATCGCTTGGCCCTGTGGTGTTGGTTTCAAGAAATACAAAAGGGGAAGCGCTACAATTTACTTCATATTGACGCTCATCCAGATCTTAGTGAGTCTGCGCTCAGTGGATTTAATTCCGATTTATGGACAATAACCCTAGATGATTATCGTTGTGTTTGGCAGAAGGAGGTTAATCTTCCTTTGTTTCGTTGGGATAATTATATAGAAATTTTTTTAAAAAAATATCCTGAATTAGTTGGAAAAACAGTCTCGGCCACTCATCATCTCGGATCAAAAAAAGAACTATCTGAGGACATTAAAGATTATGATTTGGTGAAATTTGCCAGTGGGCTTTTTTCTGAGAAAAAATATATTAATGATCTGCCTTGGATTGTGAATTTAGATTTAGACTATTTTTTCTCCGCCGCTCCGGAAAAGTTAGAGCTTTTTAGCCAAGGCTTTGTGAAGAGCTTGGCAAAATCGATCAAGCAAGGTCTTGAGAATGGAATGATTCAAGTTTTGACAGTTTCGCTAAGCCCAGAATGTTGTGGCTCGTGGGAAAAGGCAGAGGGAGTGCTTCGGTTTTTGGGAGAGGAAATTGATCTTTTGGGGGAGTGTTGCCTGCCCCTTGTTAAATAGCATGAAGTGTTAATAAATTAAAGTATCATGTTGTGGGAGAAAGAATAGATTTAACCTTTTGCTTATCGTATGATTTCTTCATTTATTTTAGTAGGAACGTTTTTATGGAAATCATGATTTATGGTTCGCTTATTATTTTAGCCGCAGGGTTATTGACTTCAATGAGCTTACTTGCACTCTCTCATATTTTACTCATTATCCCTATTTTTTACTTTTTACCAAAGACGAATTTTAAAGGATGGAGTAAGAGCACTTGGGCCTTAGTTGCCATGACTGTTGCCATTATTCTTTCGGTCTTTTTAAATCAGGACATCGCCGTTAATGGGTATAAGCCACTTTCAAAATCAAAGTACTTTTTCTTTGCGTTCTTATCAATAGCTCCTTTTAGTTATTTTTTTAAAAATTCTATTGATGAAAAAAAAATAAAAATACTTCTTCGGCTCATCTTAGTCGCATCCGTCGTTGCAGGTTTTTTTGGAATTCTGGGTAAAATAACGGGGTATAATTTTCTTTCCTTTAAACATGTAAACAAAGATCGCAATGCAGGTCTGTTTGGAATGGTTTTAAATTATGCTCACAATTTATCCTACTTTCAAATATTATTGTTTGGTTTAGTTCTTTATAAAGAAGAAGTAGAGACATTTATTAAACCAAAAATTCTCAATTATGTTTTTGCTTTCAATATAGTGAGTTTGTATCTGACTTACACCAGAGGAGCATGGTTGGCCTTGATCATTGGTGTGCCTTTTTATTTTTTTAAAGAGCATAAAAAGAACTTCATCATTGTTTTAATAACCCTCCTTCTCACCGGTGGTGCCCTTTACGTCCTTTCGGGCAAATCAGTTAAGCGTAAAGGATCTGATGCGGAAAGAATTAGTCAGTGGCAATCTGCTTTTATGGCCTTTAAGGAGCGCCCTCTTTTTGGTTATGGCTATCTCAACTTTGAGCCTCACTCTGTCGAACTAAAAAAGCGATATGATATCGGAGCTCAGCATTTTGGAGGGCACGCGCATAATATTTTTTTAGAAATGTTGGCCACTACAGGGCTCTTTGGTTTTATTCCTTTTCTTCTTTGGCTTAGCTTTTGGTTTTATGAAATGTATAAGCGCAATGATCTTGTCGCCAAGTGGACATTGCCATTTATAATAACCTTCATGGTTGGAGGAATGACTCAATCGACTATTTCATTGGGAATCAATTTGTTTTTTATTTTGGCCATTTACTCGATTTCTCAAGTTAATGATAATGTTTTAAAAAAATAATGAGGACGTTTTAATGAAAGTTTTAATACTTGCTGGCGGATATGGAACTAGAATTTCAGAAGAAAGTGATGTTAAACCAAAGCCAATGATTGATATCGGAGGTAAACCAATACTTTGGCATATCATGAAGCAGTACTCAAATCATGGCTTCAATGAATTTGTGATTTTATTAGGTTATAAAAGTTATGTAATAAAAGAATATTTTGCGAATTATTATTTGCATAATAGTGACGTCACTATAGATACACTCAATCAGAAAATGGAAATTCATAATAATTATTCTGAAAATTGGAAAATCACTCTTTTGGATACAGGTCTTGAAACGATGACAGGTGGAAGAGTGAAGCGTGCCGAAAAATATATTGGGAATGAACCATTCTTACTCACTTATGGAGATGGGGTTTCAAACGTCAATATCACAGAGACAGTCAACTTTCATAAGAAGCATGGCAAAAAATTAACAATGACAGCTATTCAACCTGAAGGACGCTTTGGGGCCTTAAAAATCGAAGCGGATAATAAAGTTTCTAGTTTTCTGGAAAAACCAAAAGGAGATGGAGCCTGGATTAATGGTGGTTTTTTTGTCTGCGAACCCTCTATTATGAATTATATTTCAGGTGATCAAGTTATTTTTGAGAAAGGGCCTTTGGAGACTCTGGCTAATGAAGGGGAGATTTACTCTTATAAGCACGAAGGTTTTTGGAAATGCATGGATACATTACGGGATAAAAATCAATTAAACGAAATGTGGAACTCTGGAGCTGCTCCTTGGAAGGTATGGTAAATGGCACACGAAATTTATAAAAATAAAAAAGTCTTCATAACAGGGCATACTGGTTTTAAAGGCTCGTGGCTGGCGATGTGGTTACATCAATTAGGAGCAGAGGTCGTAGGTTATTCACTTCCCGCTGAAGAACTTAGCCATTTTAATCTTTTGAATCTGCCTATAAAAAATTACTTTCAAAATATTAATGATGAAGCAAGTCTCGTGTCAGCATTAAAAGAGTCTAAGCCAGATATCATTTTTCATTTGGCCGCTCAGGCCCTTGTACGTGATTCATATGATAATCCAATTGCAACTTATGACACCAATGTTTTAGGAACAATGAAAGTTTATTGGGCCGCCTTACAAGCTAACGTTCAATGTTTGGTGAGTATTACGACTGACAAGGTTTATGAGAATCACGAATGGTTATGGGGCTACAGAGAAGTTGATCAATTAGGTGGATATGACCCTTATAGTTCATCAAAGGCCTGTGTTGAGATCATGACGGACTCTTTTCGGAGATCTTTTCTCTGTGATCATAAAATGTTCTTGGCCACGGCCCGTGCCGGTAATGTTATCGGAGGAGGAGATTGGGCGCGCGATCGCTTAATTCCGGATTTAGTAAGAAATGCTTCAATTGGAAAAAGAACACCTATTCGCAATCCTAAATCAATTAGACCTTGGCAGCACGTTCTAGAGCCATTACATGGCTATTTAATGCTTGGCGAGCAGCTTCTTTTGGGAAAGAGAGAATTTTGTTCGAGTTTTAATTTTGGCCCAGAAACTTCAGACGTCGCCAGTGTCGATGAAATGTGCCTTTTGGCCAAAAATCATTGGGCCAATATCGAGACGGAGTTTATTGAGGATCGCAGTAAGCATGAGGCCGGACTTCTAAAACTTGATATCACTAAGGCCCGCGAACGGCTCTTTTGGAAGCCAACTTGGAATTCAGTAAAGACGACGGAAGTGACTATAGATTGGTATAAAGACTTTTATCAAAACAAAAAAATCAATTCTATGCAAAATCTCAAGGACTACACAGAGCGACTATAATTTTGTGACAGACTATTAGCCTAGTAGGGAAAAAATGTGTAGAGTTCTCTAGTTAAAATTACGAGGAGATTTCCATGTCGAAAGTTGCGCTTATAACTGGGATTACTGGTCAGGATGGGGCTTACCTAGCTGAGTTTTTATTAGGCAAAGGTTATGAGGTTCACGGGATCAAAAGAAGAACATCATTATTTAACACAGATCGAATTGATCATCTTTTTAAAGACCCACATGAAAAAAATGTTAAATTATTTTTGCATCACGGAGATATGACTGATTCAAGCTCTCTTGTTCGCATTATTCAAAAAGTCCAACCAGATGAAGTCTATAACTTAGCAGCACAATCACACGTACAAGTTTCCTTTGAAGAACCAGAGTACACAGCTAATTCAGATGGTCTTGGCGCCCTTCGAATCCTTGAGGCCATTCGTATTCTGGGCCTTGAGAAGAAAACAAAATTTTATCAAGCTTCAACCTCAGAACTTTATGGATTAGTCCAGGAAATCCCGCAAAGGGAGACAACTCCTTTTTATCCGCGATCTCCTTATGCTGTTGCTAAACTTTATGCCTATTGGATTACCGTAAATTATAGAGAAGCTTATGGGCTTTACGCTTGTAACGGGATTCTTTTCAATCACGAATCTCCTCTACGAGGAGAAACGTTTGTGACGAGAAAAATCACCAGAGGTTTAGCTCGCATTAAGTTGGGGCTTGATAAGTGTCTTTATCTTGGGAACATGGATGCCAAGAGAGACTGGGGACATGCTAAAGATTATGTCGAGATGCAATGGTTAATGCTTCAACAAGACAATGCAGAAGATTTTGTTATTGCAACTGGACAGCAGTTTACAGTTCGCGAATTTGTCCAAAGATCTGCCGACATTTTAGAGATGAAGCTTCGATGGGAAGGCCAGGGAATTGACGAAAAAGCTTATGATGAAAATGGCAATGTCGTTGTTTGTGTTGATCCCAAATATTTTAGACCCGCAGAAGTTGAAACACTTCTAGGGGATGCTACAAAGGCCCGAGAAAAATTAGGCTGGACTCCAAAAATTACCTTTGATGAATTGGTCAAAGAAATGGCCTTGGCCGATTTAGAATTAACCAGAAGAGAAGTGACTCTTCATGGGAAAGGGCTGAGAGTGTTATAAGTGAAAATAGTATTAACTGGCTCAAATGGAATGGTCGGAAAAAATATTTTGGAGCACCTTAAGGCTTCACAGTATACGATACTTACACCAGGAAGTAGAGAGCTTAACTTACTTAATAAAGAGGATGTTTTTCACTATATGAAAGAACATTCTCCAGATATTGTTATTCATTGTGCAGGACTGGTTGGTGGAATTCAGGCCAACATGAAAGAGCCCGTTCGATTTCTTGTTGAAAATTTGGATATGGGAAAAAATGTGGTTCTTGCCTCTGAGGCCTGCGGAGTTAAGCAATTTTTAAACATGGCCAGCTCTTGCATGTATCCCAAAGATCATCTGGATCTTTTAACAGAAGATCTTATATTAACAGGACCTCTAGAGCCCACGAATGAAGGTTATGCTCTTGCAAAAATCACCACGATGAAATTAGGTCTTTATATTAATCAAGAAAAAGAAAAGACAATCTTTAAAACACTTATCCCATGCAATCTCTATGGGAGATGGGATAAATTTTCTGAAAAAAATTCCCATATGGTTCCAGCTGTTATTCGCAAAGTTCACAAAGCAATACTTCAAAATGATTCGTCTGTTGAAATTTGGGGAACAGGGATGGCCCGTAGAGAGTTTATGTATGCTGCAGATCTTGCGGATTTTGTTTTTTTTGCTCTCGATAATTGGGAAAAAATTCCAGAAATCATTAATGTAGGTTTAGGATTTGATCACTCGATTAATGATTATTATGAAAGTGTTGCTAAGATTTTAGGTTATACAGGTTCGTTTTATCACGATGTTGAAAAACCAGAAGGAATGAAGAGAAAACTTGTGAGCACTAAAAGAGCAGACGATCTTGGCTGGAAGGCCCAGACGAGTTTGGAAGATGGAATTAAAAAAACGTATGAATTTTTTAAAATAGAAGTAGAAGCGAAGGAGAACGTATGAATTACCCATTGGCCACACCGAGCTGGGATAAATGTGAAATCGATGCCATCCAAAGAGTTATTGCCTCTGGAATGTATTCGATGGGAAAAGAAGTTTTTACTTTTGAAGAGCAATTCGCCAAATTTACCGGAAGCAAGTATTGTGTGATGGTTAACTCTGGTTCATCGGCCAACCTCGTAATGGTTGGCGCAATGTTTTATAAAAAAAAAAATCCCTGGAAAATTGGAGATGAGGTTATCGTTCCAGCGGTGTCATGGCCCACAACTTATTATCCTCTTTATCAATATGGCCTTAAGATTAAATTTGTCGATATTGATTTAGAAACTCTCAATTTTGATTTAATAGCGCTAGAAAAAGCAATTACGCCAAAGACGAGAGGCATTTTAGCGGTTAATCTTTTAGGGAATCCAAATGATTTTGAAAAAATTCAAACGATGATCAAAGGTAAAGATATTACTTTGCTTGAAGATAATTGCGAATCCCTTGGAGCGACCTTTAAAGAAAAACAAGCTGGGACTTTTGGAGCAATGGGGACTTATTCCTCTTTTTTTAGTCATCATATCTCTACAATGGAAGGGGGAATGGTTGTCACTGATGATCAAGAGCTTCATCATATTCTTTTGTGTTTAAGAGCGCATGGATGGACTCGCAATCTTCCAAAAGAAAATTTAGTTTGTGGAACAAAAAGCGATGATTTTTTTGAAGAATCCTTCCGCTTCGTTTTGCCTGGTTACAATGTTCGTCCCTTGGAAATGGAAGGGGCCATTGGGCAAGAGCAATTAAGGAAACTTCCCTTATTTGTAAAAGAAAGAAGGGCCAATGCCATTCACTTTCAGGAACTTTTTAAGAATCATTCGACTTTTATCATTCAAAAAGAATTGGGAAATTCTAGTTGGTTTGGATTTTCATTAGTGATTAAGCCTGGTCTTGATCTTGATCGAAAGACAGTTGTTAAACAATTAGAAAAATCTAATATTGAAGTCAGACCCATTGTTGCAGGAAATTTTGCAAAAAATGAAGTGGTTAAGTATTTCAATCATGAAATTTTTGGAGAGTTAAAAAATGCTCAGCATATAGACACTAAAGGTCTATTTGTAGGCAATAACCAAGTGGATATTCGCTCGCAAATTGACTTGCTCGCAAGCTCTCTTGGTAAAAATTTCGCATGAATTTAGAAAAGCTAATTCCTGATCTTTGTGGAAAACGGCTGTTAATAACCGGTGGCAGTGGTTTTTTCGGCAAAAATTTATGCGAAACTCTGAGCACGCTGAATCGTCAGAGAGATTTAGGAATGACGATTTATGCTTTGGCAAGAAATCCCCTTTGGCAAGAGGGCGTAGAATTCATTCAACATGATATTACAAAGCCTTTTGATTTTAAGATGGATTTGGATTTCGTGATACATGCGGCAACACCAGTTAGTAATGACAATAAGGATTTTAACAACAATATCGATATTATTGTCAATGGGACACAGAATACGCTGCTTTTTGCAGAGAAAAATCAGGTGAAAAATTTTTTACTAGTTAGCTCTGGTGCCGTGTATGGTGAAATGCCTCAAGAGCTAGGCTGCTTTAGTGAATCCTATGTTCCTAGCGATTCTTTTTTTAACTTTCATTCTGCATATATGACAGGCAAAAGAATAAGTGAGCTTCTCGCCCTTAATTGGGCAAAGAGAACGAATCAGCATTTGACAATTGCTCGCTGTTTTGCGTTTTCGGGGCGCTATCTTCCCCTTAATCAGCATTTTGCCATTGGAAACTTTATTAGAGATGCTCTTACTCAAAAGACTATCGAGGTTAAAGGAGATGGCAGTGCTCTTCGCACTTACATGGATGAAGAGGATTT
>JAGOVS010000285.1 GCA_018060625.1 Bacteriovorax sp.
CTTCACTACTCTATTTAAATCTGAAGAATAATCGTATCAGTTCACTTCCTGATCTAGTTTCTAAAACGACTATCCAGACTTTCATTGTTGGGCACAACTATCTCCGCGATGTTCAAAAAATTCTTCCCTTCTTAGAAGAAGTCAAGACTCTGGATTTAAGCCATAATCAACTGAGAGAAATCACTGATCATTTTTTTCTTTTAAAAAATCTGCAGAGACTCAATCTTGATTCTAACAAGCTAAGGACTGTCCCGTATTTTTTACAAGAAATGAAAGGACTCACCCATTTATCTTTAGAAAAAAATTCTTTTTCACATGAAGAAAAAACTCGCATTGAAAAAGAATTTGGCATCAACCTTCAAAGTGATCAATCTGAATAAATTAAATTTTAATGCGAGCATTGGCCTTGCGCAATCGTTCATTAAGCGTATGTAATAAGGCCCCTAACCACTTAGGTACCTTCTCTAAGGTCTTTTCAAGTTTCTCGTGAGGGATAACAACCAAAACACTCTCAGACATTGCTTTCACTGAAGCAGAACGAGGCTGTTGATCTAAAAATGACATCTCTCCAACCAATTCTCCCGCGATTATGCTTCCAATCTGATGCTCTTGATCGGCCTTTCTCTTGAAAACGGCAAGCGTGCCACTTTGAAGATAATACATCTCAGTACTCTCTTCACCTTCACGCATAAGATATTCATTCGGCATTAGTTTTATCGTTTCAGACATGACTACCTTCCTTAAACCAAAGCATTTAAAGATAGTTTAACATAAGAGGGAGTGACCACAAGTCACTCCCTAAAGAAATTTGAATTATTCAAAAAAGACGTGGTTGTTTTCTTCAGAGCTCCAGTGGGCCACGAGTTTTCCTGACTGCAACTCTCCAGCAAGAATCTTGCGAGACAGTGGACGAGTCACCATTTGTCCAAAAACAGATTGAAGTGGTCTTGCCCCAAATCGAGGATCATAACCTCGCTTTGCGATCTCTTGGTAAACTTGCCCATCTAACTCAACCACCAGCTGCTTACTTTCCAATCTCTGATTTAAAAGCTGTACTTGTTTATCAATAAGGTTTTTCATAATCGATTCATCAAGGGATTTATAAGTTAAAATACCGTCAAGACGACCGAGAACTTCCGGCTTGAAATCCCCTTCTAAATCTTTTGAATTGGTGGTTATCATAATGATTGTATTTTTAAAATCAATTGTCCGTCCTTTGTTATCAGTTAAGCGGCCATCGTCTAAAATCTGAAGAAGGATATCAGAGAAATCTCGGTGGGCCTTTTCCACTTCATCAAAGAGGATCACTGAATAAGGTCTTCTTCTTATCGCTTCCGTCAGGACTCCGCCCTCTTCATATCCGACATAACCAGCAGGGGCCCCAATTAATTTTGAAACAGAATGTTTTTCCGAGAATTCCGAGAGATCAAAACGAATTAAATTCTCTTGGGTGCCAAATAAAAATTCTGCAAGGGCCTTGGAAGTTTCAGTCTTACCGACACCTGAAGGTCCCTTAAGTAAAAAAGAGCCCAGAGGCCTTGAAGGATCTGTCAGACCAGCATGGGCCGTCACAAGCACTTCAGCAATTTCATGAATGGCCCCGTCTTGTCCGTAAACCCGAGCTTTGAGAAATTCCTCAAGTCCTAAAATATTTTCCTGCTTAGACTTTAAAATCTTCTCTAGAGGAATCCCTTTTTGTCTCGAAATAACACTAGCGATATCTTTAGTTGCCAGCACCCAATTGTACTCAGTCGCTTCTAATTTATGCTCCAATTCAGGAATAATTGAATACTTAAGCTTTGAAGCTGTTTCGTAATCTTGATTTCTTTGGGCCTGCTCAAGTTCAAAACGCAGTCGCTCCAATTGATGTTTGGTTTCTGTGACTTGCTTTAAACCCAGAACGTCTTTGTCCCATTTTTCTTTTTCCCTTACAAACTCTGCCTCGAGCCCTTTTATTTCTTTTTCAATTTCTGCATTTTTTGCTTGAGACTTTGAATAGATTTTTTTAGTGCGTATCTCCGCCTCCAATTCAACCAACTGGGCAGGCATGGCCTCTGCAGAGAGCTTTAGCGCCGAAGAGGCTTCGTCAATAAGATCAATGGCCTTGTCTGGTAAGTTTTTATCAGTAATGTACTGACTAGATAAAAAGACAGCATTATAAATTGCATCATCAGATATTTTAATTCCATGGTGAATCTCCATTTTTTCTCTAATACCCATTAAAATTTCTATCGCATCTTCCTTCGTTGGCTCTTCAACAGGAACAGATCTAAATCGTCGATCAAGAGCAGAATCACTTAAGATATACTTTTGGTATTCTTCAGGGGTTGTGGCCCCAATACAATGAAGCTCTCCTCGAGCAAGAGCAGGTTTGAGTAAATTGGCCGCATCCATGGCCCCATCAGTTCTTCCGGCCCCAACAAGTTGATGAAGCTCATCGATAAAAAGAATGGATTGTCCATTTTGGGCCTTAATAAATTTAAGCAATCCCTGAAGTCTTTCTTCAAACTCTCCTCGGTACTTTGTTCCGGCCATGAGCGAGCCGAGGTCTAGTGAGTAGACCGTCTTCCCTTCTAGAACGTCCGGCACCTTACCTTTGACTATGGCATCAGCAAGACCTTCCACGATGGCCGTTTTTCCGACTCC
>JAGOVS010000107.1 GCA_018060625.1 Bacteriovorax sp.
CATGGGACAAGCAGTTGCAGATCGAACAATTAATAGAAAAAAAGCAGATGGCCAAATTGAATCATGGAGTGATGTTGCCCTAAGAGTAGCTCAAGGCAATGCCATGCTTTTTCCAAAGGACGAAGCTCCAGAATTTAAAAAGATGCACCGACACCTTCGCCAGGCATCGCTACTCATGTCTGGTCGCCATCTTCAACATGGTGATGAATTACAACCAACTCGCAATATGGAGGTCTTCACGAATTGTGCTACAAGTGCCACTAGTTTTTTAGAATTCTATCTGCTTCTTAATGGCAGTGGCGTCGGACGAGCGATGGATGATGAACTCATGCATGTTGATTATAAATATCTTCCCATTATCGTTCCTGTTATCGATCCTATGCATGCCGATGTTCTCTCTGGCGAAATTGCAGAGCGATTGGACAAACGAAGTGCCGAACATCTTTACCGAAGCAAAACGATCCATTATTTTGATGTCCCTGACTCCAGAGAAGGCTGGGCGAAGACCATTGAAAAAATGGAGGTCATGGCCTTCCAAAGAAAACATAAAAACTGCGTTCTTATCCTAGATTTTTCACATGTCCGTCCAAGAAACGCCCCTATTCATGGAATGCAAAATAGACCAGCGTCGGGTCCAGGCCCGCTTATTTTGGCCATTGAAAAAATAGCTAAACTTCGGGACGCCCAAATGGAGCCTTGGAGAAGCACAATGTTTGCAGATCACTATCTTGCAGAGTGTGTATTAGTAGGCGGGGCCAGACGGGCCGCGCGCATGGCCACCAAAACATGGAGAGATAAAACGATATTTGATTTTATCAATCTTAAGCGCGGTGGATTCTTGTGGAGTTCTAATAATTCAGTAACCGTAGATGAGGAATTCTGGAAATATGTTAATGATCCAGCAATAAAAAGTGATATTGCTCACCACGCACGCAATGTTTTTGAGGCCATCGCATTGGCCTCTTATTATGACGGGACCGGTGAGCCAGGAATTATCAACCAAGATAAACTCACCCAAAAAGAAGACGGTTTTGAAAATTATCTTGATGGACATTTTGCCGAAAGCAAAAAATATAAATTAGACGAGGAAACAATTGATCTCACCAAGCTGCTTGCCCTTACGGCCAGTAATATGCAATACCATCAAATCACCAATCCTTGCGGCGAAATTACACTCAACTTATTAGGTGGTTATTGTGTTATTGCCGACGTTGTCCCCTATCATGCAACCAGCGATGAAGATGCAGCAGACGCCTTTAGAACGGCGACAAGAGCACTCATGAGAGTTAACCTCATGGATAGCATGTACAACAAAGAAGTCAAAAGAACGAATCGTATAGGTGTGGGGATTACGGGATTTCACGAATGGGCCTGGAGTCGCTTCGGTCTTGGCTGGAAAGATATTATTGATGAAGATAAGTCAAAAGAGATGTGGCAGATGCTTTCCTATTTTAAGCGACAAGTTGTTGAAGAAGCAAAATCATATGCCTTAGTTTTAGGTACAAATGCTCCTCATACAGATACAACCATCAAACCAGCTGGTACAACATCTAAACTTTTTGGACTTACTGAAGGGGCCCATCTTCCATCTATGCGGGAATTCCTTCGTTGGGTGCAATTTAGAAATGATGACCCCCTCGTGGAAGAATACAAACGAAGAGGATATCCTGTAAAGGCCCTTAAAACCTATTCCGGTACAACAGTCGTTGGATTTCCCACGCGACCGGAGATATGTAAGCTCGGGATGAACGATAAACTTGTCACAGCTGCTGAGGCAACACCTGAAGAGCAATTCCAGTATCTGCGCCTTATAGAAAAATACTGGATTAGAGGAGTTGCCGAAGATAACGTTACTCCATTGCCTGAAAGTGGCAATCAAGTCAGTTATACTCTAAAATATAATCCTAGCACTTTGGGATTCGAAGAATTTAAGCAGGCCCTTATTCTTGGTCAATCAAGCATAAGATGTTGTTCTGTCATGCCACAAACAGACTCTTCAGCGTACGAATACCAACCAGAAGAAATGATGACAACTTCTCGTTATCAGCAAATAGTGCGTGAAATTGAAAGCAATGGTGAATCTACTGATAATGATATTAAGGAAGATGTTTCTTTTGAACATGTCGATTGTGCTAGTGGAGCATGTCCTGTCGATTTCAAATAGTCTCATCCCATGGGCCTTATACTCGCATACATAAGTATAAGAGTATAAGGTCTTTTCTACCCATAAATCACTTTTGATAAATCTTTAATCGCATTGTTTAAATCATCTGATTGATTTTTTAACAATAAACCAAATTGTGCTGTTTCAACAGATGAAGCTGAATTAGAATGGGTCGCGTGATCTAATTCATTCATTGCTATCGATATTTGTGACATCCCTTGTGATTGTTCATTGCTTGCTGTTGCAATTTCGACAACTAGACGATTAACTTCTTGAACTTTTCCAACAATTTCCACAAGAGACTGTCCACATTTCTCTGCAGTTTTCGATCCCTGCTTCACTGTTTCTCTACTTTGATCCAAAATAAAGATAATTTCTTTTTTTGTTTTTTCAATAGTACTGTCAACCAAGTTCAAACTTTTATCTAGGACGTCTGATATTTCTTTTGCTGAATTACCACTCATCTCGGCCAGTTTGCCAATTTCTTCTGCAACGACCGCAAACCCCTTACCTTGCTCACCTGCTCTGGCCGCCTCAACTGAAGCATTAAATGAGAGAAGTTTTGTTTGGAAAACAATATCATTAATGACTCTTGTTTTATTGCCAATTTCAGAAATAATTTTAGAGATTTCTCCTAGCTCCACATTGCTTTGTAGAACTTTTTCCTTAATCTGCTCGTTACTATTTGTAATATCCGATATGGATTGATTAAGTTCGATAACGACGGAGTGACCAGTTTGGGCCATTTCAAAACTATCCTCTGACGATTTTTGGGAAACAAGTGCATTATCGGCCGTCTTAGCGACCATTTGTGTAATTTCTTCCAAAGATGCCACCGCTTCTTGAAGGGCCGCCGCTTGCTTGGTTGAATTTTGAGACAACTGTTCAGAAGCTTCTGAGACTTTTTCTGACGAAGAATTCACATCTCTCGATGATTCATTCAATTTTACAACTAAAGACTGTATAGGTCCTGTAATCGACTTTATAAAATAAAAGCTTAAGGAAACAACCACAATTAGAAGTAAGGAGTTAAATGCTATAATCAAGACTAGAGAACGAGTCAGAGACTCCTTCTTTTTTAAAATTAAATCACTCACCAAATCTTGCTCTGAAAAAATAATAGTCCCAAGATTATTAATGGCCGTAGTAATTGATTCAAAAAAAACATTGGAATTTAAATTAAATGCTCCTTTTGAAGCGTTATCTAAAACATGTAAAATAATTTCTTGTGCTTTTTTCCATTCGCTTGTTTCCCTAAAAATGTCCAGAGCGGATTTTGATTGCTCGCTGATCACTAAGGTTGGAGAGCTCAAGTTTTCATTTAAACCCGCAAGTAATGAAGAAATCAATTGAATTTGCTGAGGCGTAAGTTCCTTGTCGGCATTAATGACATTTGTTATATTCGCTCGCAATTTCCCTGCATTTTCTTTGGCCATATCAAGCATGGTAACACTTAATAATTTTTTTTCATCACCCGACGCTTTAGCATTATGGGCCACATAAATCTCACTGAGAATTAATTGGCGGACGACTTGGGAAAATAGTTTAACGGCCTCAGGAGCAGCTCCATTGGCATCCACGATCTTTCTAGCCTCTTCCAAATCCTTCAGGGTCCCCTCTTTTAACTTTACAAGGTCACTGCTGTCCTTATGTAACAAAATTGTTTCATTATAAATCAATTGCAATTGAATCGATTTATCTCTTTGCTTACTAAGCTCTTCTTTTGCAATTTTCCCTCCTAAATAGAGAGACGATTTGCCTCTCTCAATTTGGATTTCATGAATGAATCGAGATGTTGCATTTGAGTATTTCACATATTGATAAGCTTTAACAGCATCCAAGTATTCAGAATAATTTCTTGATATAAAAATGGCCATTAATAGCAATAAACTAAAACTCGGAAGAGAGACAAGTATCACTATTTTATTTTTCAAACTTAACGTCATAACACCCTTACTACTTATACATTATTTATAATTATGCACTTAACCTTTTACGCAACCATCCTGTTTTAACATGATATATGTCACATTTCCAACAGGCAACCTTTCGTAAAAGCTCTTTAATAAATTTTATTATATGACCTGAATCATATTTAAATCAATCGTTCTCGTCTAAATTTTTTAAACAATGAAATAAAGGATTATTTTTAACTTTATACAAGTCTGTCAGAAATGATCAAGAGAGAGAAGAATATGACAAAAAAATATGCATTATGCCTTTCAGATGAGTCCATTAAAAGTCTTAAAAAAATTGCACACTTTAAGACTTTTTCTGCCAACACGCCTCTCTACTACCAAGGTCAAACCCCAATCGTTGCCTATTTTATTCTCAGAGGTCATGTTCTCCTTTTAAAAGGAAATAAAATATATCATGAGATCACAAAAGGGTGCTTGATCGGCTATCGTGAACTCTCATTAAACATCCCCTCTCTCTTTACCGCCAAGGCCCTCAGTGAAACAGAAATTTACTACATCGACAAAAGCTCACTTTTGGAAATCAAAAACTCAAAAAGTTCTGGATTGCGCCGTCTTTACACTGAACTCACACATTTAGTACCTGATACTTAATAGGATTTATGATGAATAAAGAAATAAAACTCACTCTCCCTCATTTAGATGAACTTATAAATGCACTCAAGGCTCCTGGTTCAAATGAAAAAGTAACCGTAAGCTCGGACAAGGATTTTTTTGCAAAGATTGAAGAGCTTCAACACCAGATGGATCAAGAATTCATTTGGACACCACTGCTCAACGGGCCTGAACTCTGGAAGGGAGAGCTATGGCGGATTAAAACAAAATCATTTCATGAGAACATAGTCGATTATATGACTTTTGATCACAGAAGGTGCGATGAGCTCTTTGCTCTGGCGGAAAGCAATTGGAATGATGGAGACGCTCACTCTGCAAAAGAAAACTTAGATTCTTTTGATCTAGGAATGAGGGCCCACTTAAGTAAGGAAGAAAACTATCTTTTTCCAGAATTTGTTAAAAGCACAGGAATGACTGGTGGACCTATTCACGTCATGATGATGGAGCACAACCAAATGCGAGAAATGCTTAATCAAATGAGTCAAGCGTGCCACGCCAATAAAATGGATGATGCCCTTGCCATAGGAGACACTCTCTTAATACTTATTCAACAGCATAATATGAAAGAAGAGGGAATGCTCTACCCCATGATCAAAAAGCACTGTGCTCACCTTGGAGGTGAGTGCATTAAATTTTTACAGCACCATCTATGAGAGAGATCATCCTTAATTGTACGGAAATGGAGCATCCTGAACCACTCATGACGGTAATGGAAGCAATCGCCAAAATGCATGAAGATGACATTATTGTAATGATTCATCGTATGGTTCCTCATTTGCTTTTTCCTCGTTTACAAGAATTGAAACTTCATTATGGCCATGATGAAAAAATACTGAACAACCAAAAAATAGTCACTATCAGAATATGGAGGAAATCATAGATGTTTAAGGGATTAAGCTTGGAGCAGGCGCCCCCTGTAAACATTCCCTTCCGCTTTTTTTTCACGGCCCCCTTTTTTGGATTATTGGCCGGACAACTCATTTTAACTATGGGATCTGAACTTTTTGACAATCGATGGAGAACGGAACTCATAGCGCTCACTCATTTATTTACGCTGGGATGGATGACCATCATCATGATGGGTGCTTACTACCAAATGATTCCTGTGATGGTGGGTGGAAGCGTTCCCTATTTAAAGCTGGCCCGTCTCGTTCATTTTTTCTTGAGTGCTGGAACCCTTAGCTTTATCATCGGATTACTCTATTTTTCAAAGTTAAATCTCTTCGTGGCCATTGCTTTTCTCACTCTTTCAGCAGTTTTATTTTTAATGCAAATGACTAAGGCCCTTTTAGGAATTTCTTCAAATCGCCCGACTCTTTTGGCCATGAGAATTTCGCTCTTTTCATTTTTGATGACTCTCCTCTTGGGAATTTATCTCATCGGAGGTCACGCACAACTTTGGTCATTCCCAGACAATAGAATGCAGATCACCGGAGCGCATCTGACTTTTGCTCTTTTGGGTTGGATTGGTCAACTCATACTTGGAGTCTCTTTTCACATCATCCCTATGTTCTATATGACAAAGGATTTCTCAGCAAAAAAGGCCTATTTCATCACTCTTTCGCTTTTTTCATCAACCATCATTATCCCATTTTCTTTATGGTCAGAAAATAAATGGTTGGTCCTCGTGGCCTCACTACCTGCTTTACTTTCATTTTCTCTTTATCTTTTTGAATTAATGAGACTTATTCAGGCAAGAAAAAGAAAAACAAATGATGTAACGTTGATTCTTTGGAAGACATCCCTTCTTGCTCTTCTTCTCTCACTACTTACTTATGCCTTTTCGTTTTTTAGTCAAATGATTTCACTCCCTATACTTGCACCTCTTCTTTTTATCGTTGGCTTCGCACTTTTTACAACCAATGCCATGCTTTATAAAATCATCCCCTTTCTTGTTTGGTTTCACCGCTTCGGCCACCTTATTGGAATAGTGCCCGTCCCTCTCATGAAAGACATAATGCCCAAAAGAAATGCCAAAATTCAAATAATCATAAATATTTTTTTTCTGCTTTTTCTCACCCTGGGGAATATGTTCTCTCAAAATCTAATGATCAAATTATCAGGGGGACTACTCATGCTTTCGTCCTTACTTCTCCTCTATAATTTATTTTGCATTAATAAACACAAACCCCTAACGGACAGAAGTGAATAACCAAAATGGAATCAAAAAGAAAATCAACTCTCTACTCTTGCTCAGGATGCTCTAACGTTGCTCAGCTCGCCAATAAAATTGCTGTCAAACTTGATCGCGAAAAGATGGCCACGATGTCCTGCATTGCTGGTCTTGGGGGAGATGTACCCTCACTTGTCCAACAAGCAAAAAGGGCCGAACATATTTTAGTCATTGATGGTTGTCCCTTACAGTGCGCCCTTCACTGTCTTAAACGACATGGACTCATCCCTGATGAGCATGTGATTCTTACTGAATATCATTTAAATAAAAATAAGCATTGTGATTTTGGAGAGGACGAGTATCTTCGAGTCTATGCAGAAATTAGTAAAAAAATAATCTAAACATGACATACGTCATATTTGGATTTTAAAATATTAGATAAGCTCATCTCATATGGATCAAGTTGAAATTGGAAAATGTATCAAAACGACTGAAAGACAAGTCTTCTTTCAAGATGAGCAATGCTTAGCAATTTGTGGAGACATGGGGGGACAAATCTGTACCAAGGGTTGCATGAATTCCTATGCTCCCATCCCTGGAATGACTCTCATGAAAAATTCAGAAATTGATGGGGTCATCCTTGATGCCGTAGTTGTTAATGACTCTCAATCCCTTACGACCCTTCTCTACATTCACCCAAAAAGTGATGAAGAATTAAAAAAAGAAAGGGCAAAGTTATGCTCATTTGGTCTAACCAAAAGTGAACTTAATCTTTTCCAATTAGTCATGATGGGGAAAAGAAACGCTCAAATTCAAAAAGATCTATTCATCAGTAAAGCTACACTTAAAACTCATTTGAATAATATCTACAAAAAACTTCCAGAGAGTTATCAACAATATAAAAAGCGGCGCTAGTTCGATTAGGATTTTTTGTTGATAAATTTTCTAAGTTCTTTTTCCTTGGAGATAATAAGACCCTTTCCTACAACTTGAACGAGTCCGAGTTCTTCTAATTTAGCAATATTCCGGATGACACTCTCATAGGCCGTTCCAGCGAAATTAGCAATATCTGAACGAGATAGCATAAAGGCAAGTTTTTTAGACTTATCATTTTCATACCCATAAGCGTCTATAAGCATACAAATTATAATCCCAATGCGAACAATAACTTCGTTATGTATAATATTAATCATTCTCTCTTCAGTATTTCTTAAATCACTTGCATAAAACTCGAGAAGAAAAACGCTTAATTCTGAATTTCCCTTGATAAGCTTGACATATTTGTCAATTGGCAATGATGTGATTTTTGAATCACACAACGCTTCTGCCGAGATTGGGTATCGCGCTGATTTAAAGGCCCGATGGCCGAGGAGTTCACCATGGTGAGAAAGCCTTAAAATGCGTTCATTCTCACGGTTAAAATAAGAGACAATTTTCACTTTTCCAGTATTAATAAAGTAAACATTTTTTACCTTGTCACCTTCATGGAAAATCCTCTCTCCCTTTTTATAATTTTCTGTTTGGATATAGCTCTTAATAAGTAAAATCCACTCTTCTGAACAGTAACGTTTAAGAAAATCGACCAATTCGACTGATTGCTTCTTTGTCATATGTTGAACACCTGAATATTAATTTAACAAAGAGTATAAAAAAGATATTAGTTATTCAAATGAATCTTGAATATTTTGGGCAAAAAGACAATTCCCCAGATCAATATCCCGAAAATCCAAACACTTGCCGCATAAAGAAGATGCGAAAGATACAACTCAGGCATAAATCCAGCACTCAGGCGTGTTAACGCAGCTAGTATCAAAAAACCAGTCACGACGATTAAGGACTTTGATCTCACTTCAAGTTGTCCATCGTGGCCTCCATGAGAAAGGATTACTCGAGAAGCTATCATCAACGTTAACAAACTCAGTCCTGAAACATAAAAGAGATGGATGAGATGGATATAGTAGACCTCGAAAAGAGTTGCTCCAACAAGACCTACCACCATAAAAAGACATGAAAGCCAAAGGCCATAGGCTTGAATGGCCTTTCTTTTTGGGAGCAAGTGAATTTTCCATGAAGCAAAGGCAATAAAGAGCACAACTATATTTCTTAACTGTGCACCAACAAAGTGAGAAAAATAAACCTCTATGATATAAGTGCACATAAATAAAACGGCCATGACTGCATAAGCTTTAAGACCAATCGATTGTTGAGGCATGTTCGGAGGAGGAGCGTGTCCTAGAAGAGATGGAATGAGACGTGAGCCAATTCCCAAAACAAAACTTAAAATATAAGCTTGATAAAAAAAGAGCCGACCGAGTAAGTAGATCTTCTCATTAACTAGATCAAAACGAGAAAGAATCAAAATAATAGATCCAAGCGTCCCAGTCAAAACGCCAACGCCAACAAAAAGAAATGGATTGGGAGGATTGGCCGTTCGTTTTTGAAAACGTTTCATTAGAAAATAAATCAGAAAAATGAAAACACCTAGAGAACAAAGGCGAAAATAAATTTCATTCGAGAATAACTGGCCTACAAATAATAAAATTCCTAACACATACGCTATTTGAATATCCCTTTCTGTTGGTGGGAAACTATTCGTAAATTTTGGAGCGGCCGTCCCTAAAAATCCTTATTTAAGAAGAGTATATTTCACAACGATATTTTTTCGTTTAAAAACCAAAAAAGAAGTATCAAAGTGGGCGATAGCCCGTCCTTGTCTTAAAAAGGGCGTCCCCGGTTTCGAATTAGTTT
>JAGOVS010000286.1 GCA_018060625.1 Bacteriovorax sp.
ATGTTCCATTTTTGATGTTTTGCCAACAAAAACATTTTAGTTCAGCAGGAGAGGATTCGATCCAATATAATAATTTTGGAGAACTTTCTAAAAAACTAGGGAAACTTGAAAATGTAATTGAGTGGACACATAATCTAACACTAGCAATTTGGGGTTATATTAATATGATGGCAGAAAGGAAGGGCAATATTAAACTTTATAACCCTGTAGATCTTTGGTTTTGGGGTTCGGTAAAAGACGAGTATCGTCAGAAATGCTTAAGTAAGACTAAAAAATTAAAGACTGATTACCCAACACAGTGAAAGTTGAACATGACAAGGAAAGAATTAGAACTTGAGTTAAGCAAATATCCAGAAGATTTCATTATTAAACTTTTTGATGATGAATTTGGATTGCGCGATATTTTTGAAATCAACGATATAAAAAAAGAGTCAATCTATAATTCTTTCTTAACAGAAGAAGAGAAAGGAAACACAATTTTCTTAAATTAAGATGAATATTATTACTAAATATCAAGCGGACGAAATCGCTAAGTTTAATCGGGCCAGAATCAATAAAGAAGTCTTTGAATTCTTAAAAGAGGAATGCGAACTAGACGAGGTTATAAAGAAAGTTGTCGATGCAATTTTTGATAAAATCAGAGAGGATTCAGCAGCAGGGGTTTTTGAAAGTTCTATTGAGATTAATTTCGGGACAGTCAATGATAATTTAAGCTATTATCAAGATTTCGCCTATTTAATAGAGCGTTCATTCAACTATTTGGGTTATACGGTGGATTCAATTCCGTTAAAGAATGAATTGAGGTTATTTATTAGTTGGGATTAAAATATGACCGTTAAAGATCTAAAAGAAAAACTGGCGGAATATCCAGATGATTATTTAATTTATCTTTATGACGATTTGGAAGATTTTTTAGTAAAAGCGAATAATATTGATTTAGTAAATGAAGATTCTTGTTATTTTATAGATGTAAAATGCAAAAGGGGGATTAAAATAGTAAACTAATGAAACAATTAAATAATTTTCAAAAGGCTTGCGATCAAATCCAGCAAGTTCAAGACGAACGCGCCGCGTCATTTTTAATGTTGTCTAAAACAGTCGGAGGGGTAGGTTGCACAGAATATCAACCCGAAGTTGATTTGGAAATTAACGCCAGAATCGAACAATTAAAACATGAAAAGGGAGAGTTGAAAGAGCTTTTGACTTATATTGTCCAAAGATTTGAAAAACATATTGAAGAGGAAAATAGGGATAATTATCCAAAAGATTTCGTTGTGGGAACTATTCCAAATTTACATTGGATCGCAAAAGTCAAGAAAGTTCTAAAAAGATGAAACGAATTAACGCCACCATTTTATATTTTCGTTATCAAATTTGGCCAGAGATTTATGATTTGATGGCGACATTTATCGAGTCTCTTAGAGACGTAATATTTGGTTTGTTGTTTCTGGTTCTTTCGCCGTTAATTATTCTTTATAGAATTTTTAACATTTGGCGCGAGTTTGGAAAATGCGAGACAGATCTTTTAGATAAATTCTTGGAAGATCCAAAGAAACATTCAAAGTCTATTGGAAGGTATAAAAAATATCAGTTATGAAACAATTTAAAGATAAAATATCCATTCTCATTCTCGATTATAATAAACCAGAGGAATCGCTCCTTTGTCTTGAATCCGTCCATAAGCATTGTAAATTTGAAAAAGAAGTAGTGTTTTATTCTAACGGTGGCGAGCAAGATTACGCAATTGATTTCTATAAGGAAGGATTGATTGATAAGTTGGTGCTGAGTAAGAAGAATTGGGGGTTAGGTTGCGGCACTACAGATTTATTGCAATTGTGTCGGACTGAGTATTTTATATATTTGCAGAACGATCAATTCTTTTTTAGGGATTTGAATGAAAAAGAAGAGATTTTTAATCTAAAGAATTTTTATCATAATAGGTTTAATTGCGGAAGTATTTCATTGGCGGGATTTCCTTGCGGAGAATTTATTTATTCTGATAGATGTCATTTTGGGAAGACTCAATTTTTTAGAGATATGGACAAGTGGGGAGGTTCATATCCCGACGAAGGGTGCGGAATATTCTGGAATGGACCAGAGACTTATAATGAGAATTTTATTCAAAGATTTTATAAAGAGCATGGAATTTTACATTTTCAAACAGGAATGCCTTATGTGATTGATAATGGCAAAACAAGTATTAGAGAGAATCCAGACGGTTCAATTTTTAAACATAATCCAGATAGTAAGCAACTTTGGGTAATTAAAGCGCCGAAAGAAAAACAAGCATGGCCGGAGAATCTTCTAGATTCTGAATGGATTTCTATTATTGATGGAACATTTGAACAAGGATCAATTCCCGAAAACTGGAAGAAAGATAGCTTTATTGTTCCACAATGGCGCTAAAACCATTTGACAAAGTTCACCCTTTGGATTAATATTGATCTTGCAAATAAACTTATGAAAGTAAACGGAAATTTTAAAAAAGATACCACAGAAAATAAAATGAATACAGTAAAAGAACTAAGACAGTAGAACCTTCTCTGTATAATTTTAACAATGAAACTTAATCAATTAGAAAGGCTCGAAAAGGCGACGGATATTCTTTGCTCCGTTTTTACGGAGATAGACGGGATTC
>JAGOVS010000287.1 GCA_018060625.1 Bacteriovorax sp.
GATCAACTCAAGGCAAGCGCTGTGAGCGGTGTAGGATTAGTACTATTCTCTGCTTTTGTGATCAAATAAAAGAGCATACAACAAATACACGTGTCTCAATTATAATGCATCATCGTGAAAAACATCTGACATCCAATACTGCTAAACTCGTAACCCTAACCTTAACAAATGCTTCGATCTTTCCAAGAGGTCTTCCAGAGGCCCCCTTTTCAATAGGGCAACTTGAGCTGAATCCTGATGTACGGCCGCTTTATCTTTTTCCCGACGAGGACGCCCTTGAATTAAATGCTGAATTTAGAGAAAAATTCCCAGGTCCATACCACCTAATTATCCCTGATGGAACTTGGAACCAAGCTAAGAAAGTTCGAAGACGAGAGCCCGGACTCTTAGAGATTCAATGTGTAAAACTCAGCGATACGGTTAAAGGAGAATATAAGCTCAGACGTGGAGTCAGAGATGATGGAGTTTGTACTTTTGAGGCCGTGGCCCATGCTCTAGAAATTTTAGAAAATAAAGAAGTCTCAGAAGATTTATTAAGACAATTTCGAATTATGAATAATCGTGTAGCAAAAAGCAGATCGGCCTTTGAGAACTAATCTGCCTTTGTCTTAAACTCTTTATTTTAGCTCTTCGCTGGCACTGCAATGGGAGCGAAAAAGAAAATTATCGATTGTAAAAACCTGTGAGATCATGCTCTTGTTTGAATTGAGAATAAGGTTCATCGATTTTATATAGGGTAAATTTGTAAAAAGAGTGAGTTGTTCAACATCCTGAGAAAGCGGTTGATAAGTCCCTTCAATTTTCATTTCTTCGAAAATCTGTACAGAATCTTTGGCCTGGGCCTTTTGTATTTGTAAAAAAAGAACACCTTCCACTTTATTATATTCATCAATGCTAGCAACACCATTGGCCTCAAAAATATGAATCCCATCGAGCTCTGTCGATTTGCATTGAAAGGCAATGACTGTAGAGAATCCATTTATTGGCAATGTTGCGAGTACTAATATCACTAGGGCAATTACATTTTTCATTATGTCTCCTCTTAAAGTGTGGGTTGTTTCGTTTCTACAGCATTAACTCCATTACTAGGTTCGTCTTTGTAAGGAGACTCTGTCGTGATGGCCTTCAAGTCCGGACCGCTACTGTGAGTATAGCGCTTCGCTCTTTTTTTGTTCTTAGAGGTTTTATAATAACGAGAGGATCTTGCCCCTTTTTTTCTTTTCTTTTTTTTGTATGCTGCATCTGCATCTACTGATGGTAAAATCAATGAGAAAAAGCAGCACAATATTGCGAGATGCTTAAACATTTTTAATCCTATTTTCTTTAAGGAATTCTCACTAACTCTTAACCTTGTGGCAAGAGGTTTTTGAGGTAGGTTTTAAAATTTTTGAGCGTAAAATCACCATTTTTCAACCTTGACGCTTTGTGAATGAGAATAAAACTCACTAAAAAGCGAAGCCCAGAAGAAATAAAAAAAACGTGATGAAAGCTAAACTTCGCATCGAGTAAAATGGACCCCACAATGGCGCCAATCACTCCGAAAAAATTGGCCAAGGCCATGTGAATGCCTAGCAAAACACGACTGCTTTCTTTCATTTTTTGATGCATGAAATTCTGAATCATTAAGACTTGATTAAGCTCCAGACCTCCCCAGGCCACACCGGCCATAATTTCAGTGAGCATGAGTAAATAATAAGAGCGAGTCATCATCCATATAAGAGGGACAAAAGAAACATAGAGCATTGTTAATTGGATTCCATAAAAAGCGGCATAGGATTTTCCAGCGCGCCCCCAATGATTAAAAAATAAAGCGCGTCCAAAATAGGGAATGCTGGAGAGAAACACATATTGGGTCATGGTAAGCGATAAATCATTAACCATATAGGGAACGAAAAAAGGGCCGCTAATATAAGCGCTTAATTTAAAAAGTGATGTCCACTTGATAAAGATCCAAATAGTCTTTTTTAAGTCTGTCGGCATCTCATCAATATTTTGAGATGTTAAATCGAGACTTTTTCTATGGGCCTGCTCTTTTATTTTTTTTGAATACTCTCCTCTGATGATCAGAGTTTGCAACAGACATGAACAAATGCGGGCAACTGCCCCAATGACAAAAATATAAACCAACTTAAACCAGCTGGTGTATTGTCCTAAAAGCGCCATGGAAATATAAAAAAATAAAATGAGATACCATGTATAACTGCTTCTTGAGGCCATGTATTTTCTAAAATTTCTTTTGGGAATTATTTTTGCGGCCCAATCAATCCAAAGAGGATTAGAAGCAAGCCCACCTATAAAATGAATACAAGCATACAAGAGCAACGAATGAAAGCTATAATCAAAGGCCACGGTGTAAAGAATGCCCAAGACTCCAATGACTTGTAAAAACATCGTCCAAACGACGCTGCTACCAAGATGCTTCTCAGAAACAAATTTTGGAATGATCACTTGAGCAAGCGCCCCTAAAAGAAGAGGCAGTGTGGTTAAAAGGGCGAGCTGCATTGAAGAAACATTTTGTTTAACGGCGTAATAAAAAAGAAAACTCTCTGTTGATGCCACCATCAGTGCATAGAGTCCACCTTCAAAATGACTAAGCTTTACAGTTTGTTTAAAATTCAT
>JAGOVS010000288.1 GCA_018060625.1 Bacteriovorax sp.
GTCACTGACGTTCAAGATAATATGGTCGAGACCACTCACTATGTTCATCCATATTTTAAAATTCCTGTCTACTCCCTCTATTCAGAAACTCGCACTCCAACTGACGAAATGCTTGAAGGCCTCGACACGATGATTGTCGATCTTCAAGACGTCGGCACTCGCGTTTATACCTATATCTCGACTCTCTCACTTCTGATGGAAAAATGTGTCGGTCGCAATATTAAAATCGTCGTTCTCGATCGCCCTAATCCTGTAGGGGGTGAAATGATTGAAGGGTGTATTTTAAGACCTGACTATAAATCTTTCGTTGGACGCTATCCCATTCCTCAACGCCACTCCCTCACCATGGGTGAGGTGGGACTCTATGGACAAAAAATATTAAAAACAGACTGCCAGTTAGAAGTCATCACGATGAAAAACTGGACTCGTTCTATGTATTGGCAAGACACTGGCCTTCCATGGGTACTTCCTTCACCAAATCTGCCCACTCCCGAAGGAGCAATTACATTTGCAGGAACTGTACTCTTTGAAGGAACAAATATTTCGGAGGGAAGAGGCACGACTCGTGCTCTTGAAGTGGCGGGCTTTCCTGGAATCGAATCATTCTCTTTTACCGAACGAGTACTAAAGCGCTTTAAAGAAGAGGGCTTAAGCGAGGGATTTAACCTTCGCCCTATTATCTTTCTTCCCACTTTTCAAAAACACGCTGGTCAAAACTGTGGAGGAGTCCATATCCATCCAACGATTAATGCTCAATTTAAATCATGGAGCGTCTCTCAAATGCTTTGTCGAGAATTCAAACGCGAACTAGGTGAGCAATTTGAATTTCACAATAAACCCTATGAATACGAATTTCATAAACTGGCCATTGATCTTATCAATGGAACCGACGAAGTTCGTCACTGGGTCAACAAGCTAGGAAGTTATGCCGATTTAATCACATTAGAACGCCTGGGTTTTGATCATTTTCTCCAAGAAAAAGAACAAATTACCCTTTATTAAATTTCATTAAATCTTAGTCAATTCCTTTGGGATTTTAAGCGGCGATCTTTAACGAACCCGTGATGTAATGAATATAATCAGGCACACGATGCTCAAGAAGATCCCAAATGGCCCCTTCTTCTAACCCATCCACTCTGGCCGCCTTTATTAAAGAGCGTACTCTAAAATCAAGTTCATTATAATCAATATGGGAGCGATACACGGACTCACTCTCTACAATAATTTCTTCAATTGATTCGGAATACTGCTTTAGTAATGTCTGCCTAAAATCATCTTTATTCATGAGGGAACTCCTAATATTCTCGTCAACACTGCTTGAAGACGTTTTAAAAAGTATAGGTGAAGAAATAAAAATTTTACTAAAAATGCAAAAATCTTTTTATTTTAGGAGTTTAGAAACTTAAGCGTCAAATCCCTAAATAACTTTACATCGTGTTCTGTGATGTTACTGTTATTGCTATCATTATTTTAGCGACCAAAGAATAAATGCTTCATTTTATAGAGGAGTGCTCAATGACAAAAAAATTTCCTTTCCACAAATTGTGGGCATGTTTACTAACTTTGACCGTCACACAACTTAGCTTTGGGGCCGAAGCTCTTAAGATCGGAGTTGTCTCACCTATAACCGGGGCCACTGCCACTTTTGGTCAGGAAAATGTTAATGGAATCAAGCTCGCTTACGAAAAAATCAAAAAAGCTGGTGGTAAAAAATTCGAGCTTCTCATTGAAGACGATAAATCAGACGCTATTGAATCAACTAATGCCACTAGAAAACTCATCAATATTGATAAAATTTCAGCAATGATCGGAGAGCCTACTTCATCTCTCGCTCTTGCTTCTGCTCCCATTGTTCAAGAAGCAAAAATCCCCTTCATCACACCAACGGCCACAAATATTAAGGTCACTCAAGTTGGAAATTTTATTTCACGTGCTTGTTTTACTGATGATTTCCAAGGTGTTGTCATGGCCAAATTCGCCGTCAATACTCTGAAAAAGAAAAAAGGTTTGGTCCTTATTGAAAATACATCTGATTACTCCAAAGGTTTGGCAAAATCTTTCAGCGATGAATTCATTAAGCTTGGTGGAGCAATGGTCTCTAAAGAAGAGCTTACCTATGTTGCTAAAGACACCGATTTTCAATCACTTTTGAGAAAAGCAAAACGCGCTAATCCGGATTTTATTTTTATCCCAGGTTATTATGTTGAAGTTGGCCTTATCATTAAGCAGGCACGCGCCCTAGGCATCAATGTTCCATTTTTGGGTGGAGATGGTTGGGATTCACCTAAACTTTTTGAAATTGCAGGAAATGCAGCGAAAGGCTCTTATATGTCAAATCACTTTGCTCCAGATGATAAAGATCCAGTTGTTCAAAACTTTGTTAAAGAATACACAAAGGCCTACGGTGTAAAACCTGGAGGATTTGCGGCCTTAGGATACGATTCATTAGGTATTATGAATGCGGCCATTCAAAAGGCAAAATCACTTAACCCAACAGACATCAATGCGGCCCTCGTGGCCACGAAAAACTATCCAGGTGTTACAGGATTGAGTACTTTTGATAAAGACAGAAATCCAAAAAAAGCGGCCGTTGTCCTCGAGGC
>JAGOVS010000289.1 GCA_018060625.1 Bacteriovorax sp.
CTGATCATGATATACAAAAATCTCATCATCTCTTAAAGGCTTTAGAAGAAGAAATGGTCTCCTTGAGGAATCTTATGTCTCAGGCAGAGGTCGTTGCTTACAACTTACAGGGAACATGGACCGCAGTGAGCGTAACCTATGGCAACTGGAAAAGAGACCTCAAAGAAGACGCTTTCAAAAAATAATCTTTTTTAGAGAAAGGTTCAAGGATGAACCTTTTCATCCTTGAACCGATGGTGAGAAAAGGCCGGAGTTGTCGCGCGGGTCAAGGGCCCCGAAGGGGGCAAGCTTTGCTTGCGTACCCTTGACGCGCATAGCGACAATGAAGGCACCTCTTTCGTTGATCCAAGATTCGGAAATTATTTTTTTGGTGGGGGGGCCGGGGGGGCGGCTATTTATCTTGATTAAATAGCAACAACAAGAATTTTATTCCGCAAAAATGGCTCAAACACTAGATTTCTTTGTTTTGATAAAAGTTGAAAAAATGGCCTTTTGAGGGGGGTTTTAGACCTTCAAAGAGGTGGTTTTGAATTTAGGGAGATTTTTTGAGGTTTTTTGAGAGGAAAAATTCAGAGGATGTCGTTTTTGAAAGGCGTCGCTCTTTGCAAGGGAGGAGATTTTTACCTTCCAAAGATAGCGTTATCTCAAAAATAGAGGAAAAATGAGAAAAGAGCATTCAATTTTTGGCGGATTTTCTGGCTTTTTTGTAAAAAATAAACAAAAAATTAAAAGACAGGGGATCCCTTTAGATCTTTTTTTGACCTTTTTTGGAGTCTCTGTGATTGAGGTTTTGGGTTTAGGGTGAATGTCACCCCTAAACTCAAGGGGAAGGTCCATGATCGTGTTGTCTGTTTCTGACATATCTTTCGATTTTATCATGGTAGCTATAGTTTTCATCTACCATAGGTTGATGGCATACCCTGCAAAGCTCTGGTTTTTCTTCTTTAAGCGTTCCCTCGTCATTAAGTCTTTCTGCGGCTTTTGCTGCTGCTTTTTCAAGCTTAAGAAGCTTTATTTCTTTCCGAATCTTCTTGAAATATCCTCCGTATCCGATGGTTCTTCTGCCTCTAAGACCGAAGTGAAGGTCTTTCAAAGTTTCCTCATCGACGACTGGTTTTCCATTTTTATCCTTAAAAATATAAGAAGAAGGCTTTGTTGCGTACTTAGCGACTTCCGCAATGATAGCCTCTAATTTTCCTTCCCCCGTATCTTTAATGGCTCGGATATCAACCTGAGTAATAGAGTGGTCTCTCTTAGCCTCTTGCCAGAGTTTGAGCCATTTTTCGTGAGTGATGTAGAGTGGACTGTTTTTATGGAAGTACTTAGGAGAGACCATTAACAATATGTGGAAATGAGGGTGATAATCCTTCCGGTCTTGATTTTTTGTAATCTCTAGAGCTTTAAACCAAGATCGGTTCATTGCCTTGACGACTTTGCGTTTTATGAGCCTTTCAAAGGCTTTCATGTGAGCATCGATTTCCCTTCCGATGAAATCTCCCGTGATATTAGGAGCTGTTAAAGTAAGGAGAAGGGGGGTGTCATCTGGAAATTCTTTGAGATGGGCTTTGGCGACTTCATAAACTTCGTTTCTGACTTTGCTGGCTTTTATGGGTTGGCACATAGGGCATAGGCGGTAGTGGCAGAAGTTAGCGCGTTTGATTTTTTTTCCATGTTCAAGGAGTATGCAGGCTTTAAATCCAACATTTCTGCCGCATTCCCATATTCTTGGGGCGTATTTCTCAAGTCCTGGAGTCTTAGAACAGGCTTGGGCAACTGCCTTCGCCATAGTCTTACGTTGGTCCCAATCCCTTAGTTTCCCTGACTTTTTGTAGTCGTGGAGAAAGTCATTGAAGCCTTGCTCTTTTTGGTCTTGACTGTTTCTGGTGTTTTTCTTATTCTTCATCTCAGAGGAGCTTTTGTTTCTTTTAGCTTTTTCATCGAACCCAAAAGTTACAAAGGCTTTCTCTTTTTTACAACCCTCTTTCTTCATTCCCCCTTATGTTTTTCTAAAATCTCCAAAAACTTGAAGAGATTATTTTTTAAAAAACCGGCACAAGAAAACGGAAAATTCGACTAGTCTCAGCGTTTTTGGTCAAGGTGGTGCCTGATAAAAAATCTTCTCGAGGTCATATGGTGGTCTAGGTCGCATGCGACTAAGCACCGTTGCCAGAGGCAACGTATAAGCGCGCATCCTCCGGATGAATCCCTATTTTAGTTTTAAGAAAATCGATCATTGAAATTTAAGCCTATCTTCAAGCCCCATAGAAGGCCCTACAGAAGGGAAAGAGAATTTTCAATCCCTTCCCTTAAGAGCGATTGTATGAGTCCTAGGAGGCCTATTTACGAGAGAGGTCATTCGAGAGAACGAAGCATAAGAATGTCCTCCTCTACACATTTTATTTCAAAAAGCTTACGCAACCTCTTCCTTCAATTTTGCTCCTGCTCGAAATCGAACAATGACCTTTTCAGGGATTTTCATCGCCTCCCCTGTTCGTGGGTTATATCCATCCCTTGCCTTAAGTTGAAAAGTCTTAAAGGTTCCTAATCTCATAATTTTGATCTTATTTCCTTGGTGAAGC
>JAGOVS010000013.1 GCA_018060625.1 Bacteriovorax sp.
GCTATTCCTTCTGAGCTTTTAGAAAGTGAATTATTTGGTCATGAAAAGGGTGCTTTTACAGGAGCAATCTCAAGTCGGAAGGGACGCTTTGAAATGGCCCATCGAGGGTCTATTTTTCTTGATGAAATTGGCGATATGCCCTTGTTACTTCAGGTGAAAATTTTAAGAGTACTACAAAATCGAGTCATAGAAAGAGTAGGGAGTACTGAAACAACTGAAATTGATGTCCGAATTATTACAGCGACTCATCGAAATTTAGAAAATGCAGTTGCCGATGGTAACTTTAGAGAGGATCTTTATTATCGCTTGAACGTTATTCCCATAAAAATTCCTGCGCTTAAAGAACGAAGGGAAGACATCCCCCTGATGATTTCATATTTTTTATCTAAATTTGTGAGTGCTGATTTACGAAATAATATTGAATTTGAAGATGAAGCTCTTGAACTACTTATTTCTTATGATTGGCCAGGGAATGTTCGCGAATTAGAGAATCTTATAGAACGATTGGTAATTTTAAAGGGAGGCAGTCTCATTAAAGTTAATGATCTTCCAGCAAAATTTTTAAAGGCAGCTCCTTTGCATGTTGAATCTTATAAAGGTCTTATTAATCTTCCCGACGCAGGAGTGGATTTAAAACAACTTCTTTCAGACATTGAAGATTCACTTATCAATCAAGCTCTTGAAGTTACTGGGGGGAATAAGAACCAGGCCTCTAAACTTCTTTCGATGAATCGTACAACTTTGATTGAGAAGATGAAAAAGAAAGGGTTTCTCCAGTTAAACTAATGCCATAGTTTTTATCTATCGATTTATAAATTCAATCAATTTAACAAAAGTCCTTTTTAGAGCGATACTCATTTTGTGTTGATATCAATCAACTTTTTATTAATGTTTATTGTTTTATGAGGAGACACCCATGGCCGCGACACTAATTAACACAAAAATTTCAGACTTTAAAGTTCAAGCGTATCACAACAATGCTTTTAAAACAGTCACCCAAAATGACCTGGTAGGAAAATGGTCTATTTTCTTTTTTTACCCAGCGGACTTTACATTTGTTTGTCCAACAGAATTAGGGGATATGGCCGATAAATATGAAACTTTCCAAAAGATGGGGGTTGAAATTTATTCTGTCAGTACAGATACGCATTTTGTCCATAAAGCGTGGCATGATGCTTCTGAGACAATCAAAAAAATTAAATACCCAATGCTTGCTGATCCAACAGGACATCTGACAAGAGCTTTTGGTGTTCATATCGAAGAAGAAGGTCTTGCTTATCGTGGGACATTTGTAGTGAATCCTGAAGGAAAAATTAAACTTGCAGAAATTCACGATAACGGAATAGGACGAAATGCGGATGAGTTATTGAGAAAAGTTCAAGCTGCTCAGTTCGTAGCTAGTCATCCCAATGAAGTTTGTCCGGCCAAATGGAAACCTGGAAGTGAGACTTTAAAACCGGGACTTGATCTTGTGGGTAAAATCTAAAAAATATTTTTGGAAGGGGGCTTTTTAAGCCCTCCTTCTTTGTAAAGGGAGTTTTCTATGTTGGATGCAAATATTGTAGAGCAGTTAAAAGGTGTTTTCTCAAAACTTAGCAGCACTGTAGAGTTGGTGTATGACGAGTGTAACCACGCTGATCAGAAAGCATTACTTGAAATGCTCGATGATATTTCCTCAACATCAAAAGATATCAAAGTAAGGACTTCATCTGAAACTTCAACTATACCTCGATTTCATATTGAATACGATGGACGTCCTAATGGAATTGTGTTTCAAGGAATCCCTGGTGGACATGAGTTTTCTTCGCTCATTATTGCCATTCTAAATTCATCTGGTCTTGGCAAATTCCCCGATCAAAAAATTATTGAAAGGATTAAGAAATTAAAAGGGCCAATTGAAATTAAAACTTTTATTTCTCTTACTTGCGAAAATTGTCCAGACGTCGTTCAAGCACTCAATCAAATGGCCATTATTCATGGCGCTTTCAAGCATCAAATGATCGATGGAGCTTATGTTCAGCAGGAAATTCAAGATTTAGGAGTTCAAGGTGTTCCTAGTGTGATGTCTGGATCAAAATTACTTTATTCTGGAAGACTGAATCTGATTGATCTCATAACCAGCTTGGAAAAGAATTTTGGAGTCGAAGAAAATCAGCTCCAAACGGATGCAGATCTTGGAGCGTTTGATGTCGTGGTTGTCGGTGGAGGTCCTGCAGGGGTCTCTGCTGCTATTTATAGTGCTCGCAAAGGACTCAAGACTGCCATTCTGGCAGAAAAGGTGGGGGGGCAAGTTCAAGAAACAAAGGGGATCGAGAATTTAATAGGAATCAAATACACTGAAGGACCTCAGTTAGCATCACAACTTGCTCAGCATATGGCCGAATACCCCATCAATTTATTTGAACATAGAAGAGTCGAGAGAATAGGAGAGGGGCCAATTAGGCGAATTGATCTTGAGGGTGGGGAGTTTCTTCAAGGAAAATCACTTATCATTGCAACGGGGGCAAAATGGAGAGAACTTGGAATCCCAGGAGAAAAAGAATACATAGGCAGAGGAGTTGCCTTTTGCCCACATTGTGACGGACCTTACTATAAAGGAAAAAAAGTAGCTGTTGTCGGAGGAGGGAATTCAGGAGTAGAAGCAGCGATTGATTTAGCAGGAATTGTTAAGGAGGTTGTTTTATTTGAATTTATGGAACAACTAAAAGCAGATAAGGTGCTTGTTGATAAATTAAAATCATTACCAAATGTGACAATTGTTACCAATGCTCGAACTTCTTTTATTGAGGGCGATGGTCAAAAGGTTGTTGCACTTGTCTATGAAAACAGAAGTACCAAAGAGATCATAAAAATCAATCTTGATGGGATTTTTGTTCAAATTGGTCTTTTGCCCAACAGTGGCTTTATTAAGGAGATGGTAGAAACAACAAAGTTTGGAGAAATTATTATCGACAATAAAGGGCGAACATCATCGAAAGGGATTTATGCTGCAGGGGATGTGACAACTGTTCCTTACAAGCAAATTGTTATTGCAATGGGAGAAGGTGCAAAAGCTGCACTTGCCGCCTTTGAAGATCGCATGCATGAAAGTTAATCTATTCTCCTTTTTTAATGGACTCTCTAATGAAGTATTTTAAAACTTTATTGCGATTAGCTCCACCGACAAGAGAGCGCAAGTCTTCGTGTAGGCCCTGGTCGTAAATCAAGGCATGAAGAGTCCCAGGGCCATCCTGAATTTGCTTAGTTATCTTGGTCATTGATTCACTTGATTGCTTTAAGTTAGTAATCGATTGAGCAATGTTTTTATCATTCAGAGTGCTCATTACGCGATTTGAATTAGCTGTTAGATTCTCAAGATTAAGAAGAATTTTCTCAAGACGATTGTTTTCAACAGAGGAAATAATTTTATCAAACTTCGTGAGAATGCTTCCTGCTGCAATCATAAGATCTTCACTTTTTGTAATGATGTGGTCAATTTGGCTCGATTCATTAGTGGGAAGAGACTCACCATCCTCAATTGAAGGGGCAGCATCCGTCCCTCCTGTAATTTCAAGAAATTTATCACCCAAGACACCTTGTGTTTTAAAAACAACGGATGCATCTTTTTTAATCCACTCCTGATACTTTGAGTTCACTCCAAGAGTAATAATGAGAGTATCAACTGTTTTAAACTTTATTCCGGAAATACTGCCAATTTTAATACCTCTTAGCTGAACAGCTGCACCGTCTTTCAGGTTCTGGGCACTTTTAACTTCTGTTTTAATATACACTTTTCTTGAAAAAACAGAATTTTCCTTATTCAGCATAAAAATCGTGACCATGAAAATACACAGTAAGATTGAGATGAAAACGCCAGAGATGAGATAATTTTTTTTATCGTTAGGTTTAATCATGACTTGTTCCTTGCTCAATGACGAATTTTTTGACTATAGGGTCATCAGTTTTTTGAAATTTAATCGGAGTGTCGTTAAATATAATTTTGCCTTCGTGTAAAACGACAATGCGGTCGCAGAGCATGAGTGCTGAAGGGATATCGTGGGTTACGAAAATTGAAGCCAATCCTTTTTTCTTTAATTTTTGCATGAGAGAAACGACATTTAGGGTATTGGATGGATCTAATCCGGCAGTAGGCTCATCATAGAGGACAATTTCAGGATTAAGAATCATGGCACGGGCCATACCCACTCTTTTCTGCATTCCGCCCGAGAGGTCAGAGGGCATGATTTCTTCTCTGCCTTCCAAGTCTATGAGTTTTAGCATTTCAGCAACTTTTTCTTTAATTTGTGAATAAGTTAGTTTGGTATGCTCAAAAAGTGGATAAGCAATATTTTCAAATACGTTGATCGAATCAAATAGAGCGCCACTTTGAAATGAATAAGAAATTTTAATTCGAAATGGTGTCAGTTTATTCTCGTGGAGATGGTCTATTCTCTCGCCTTTAAATAGAATTTCACCTTCATCTATTCTCTCAAGTCCAATAATAGATCTAAGAAGGGCAGACTTACCTGTTCCAGAGCCACCGAGAAGACCTAGGCTTTCACCTTTAGAAAGTGAAATATTGATTCCACGATGAACCCTATTACTTCCAAAGGCCTTATGAATGTTTTTTAATTCTAAAACTACATCATTCATATTTACCAAATCACCAAAAATATTTTGCTTATGAAAAAATCAGTCACGAGAATTAAGATAGAAACAGTTACGACAACCCAAGTCGTTGTAAGACCAACTCCTTTTGTGCCATCTTTGGTATTTAAACCTTTATAGCAGGCAAAGATTGTAATGATTCCCGCAAATATGGCCGACTTAACAAGTCCTGACATGTAATCATGCAATTTAACTGTGGAAAAAACCTTATACAGGTAGAAACCTGGAACGATGTCAAATTCCATCTTACAGACGATCATCCCACCCAATATTCCAACTCCAAAGGAAAGGGCAGAAAGAAGGGGAAGAGAGATAACAAGCGACCAAAAACGAGGAACGACAAGAACCCTTACAGGGGATGTGCCTAATGCTCGAATTGCATCAACTTGTTGAGTGACATTCATTGCACCAATCTCTGCAGCGATTCCTGAACCAACTCTTCCGGCAACTAGCAGAGAGGTAAAAAGTGGGGCCATTTCGCGTGCAAGAGATAAAGAAACGACCGCCGGGACATAAAGTGTTCCCCCAAATTTTGCAAGTCCATATCCGAAATTTAAAGTCATAACTAAACCCATGGTGAGTCCAATGACGACAGTGATGGAAGTTGAACCATATCCAATATGATTAATTTGCTCCATTAAACGAGAAAAATAAAATGGACCAGTGACAGAGCAACGAAGGGTCTCAAAAAACAATGCGAATATTTCACCGATGAAAATAAAAAATTGCTTAGTTGTTTGTGATTGACGGCTAAATTCGGCCTTTATTTGATTCATCACTTGATTACGATCCTCTCTAGAAAAGTTCTGAGCATTGGAGTATCTGCTTCAGTATTCTTAAGGTTGATTGAGATGAGAACATAATCGTATATACAATTATTTTTTTGTATAGTGATAATTCTAAAAAATCTTTCTACACCATCAAGTTTTCCACTTGCCAAAACTTCTAGGGCCTCTCGTTCTTGGTAAAAGGTATTTTTTTTATCAAGAAAATTGATCTGCTCAATCCCGCTTAGGATTGAAGAATTGAGAGCATTAAGATTGCTCCCTTCATATTTTCGGCAAGCGCTGTTAAAGAGAAAATACGATTTCGTTTTAGTATTTTCTAAAGCAAGATCACTTCCTTCAGAGGGAATTTCTCTCCAGGGAGCTGGAAGGTTGTTTTTCAATTGATTAGAAGCCTCAATATTCTTTTTATAAACACCATTCTCAGAACTAGAGCATGCATATAAAGATAAAAGAAGTATTGTTAGTAAAATATTTCTCATAAACTCATCTAGATTAGTAGGTTTTTAGTATCCACTCATGATTTTAAAAATCTTCTCTTAATTAAAAGGGGGATCTAAATGATTGTAAACAGTATAAAATTTTTCCTGTCATAAAAATGACTGGAATATTCTGCCGTAGAGAAAAATTTTCCTTTGAAATTATAAAAAAACGGGTAAACTTAGACATGAGTCACAAAAAAGTTCATTCAGGATGAATGACACTTTTAATTAATAAGACTCTCAATAAGGACAATTTGATGCGAACAGGATGTTTCGTGAAAATGTGCCCACTTAAAAAATGTTTCAAAATTTTGACGATTTTCATCGTTCTTTTTACATTAATGGAAAATTTTTCCTTTGCTGAAAACCTAATTGATCAAGAAAAGGCATCAACTTATTTACGTTGGAATTTTTTTACAGGCAGGGATCAGCTACAATTTAATAAAAAAGGAAATAAGGTTGTTATTCGGACACTCAATGCTGACCTCTTTAGCAATCTAAAAACAGAACTTACATCTTTAAAAACAGATGACTCTTATATTAAAGGAATCAATTATAAAGAAGTTGATTCAGAAATTGGTGCCACAAATGCCATGGCGATAGAAGTCGAATTAAAAAGTGACAATGTTGAAATGTTCAGTTTTTACCGAGAAAGAGATAAGAAGTACGTTGTAGATTTTTGGATGGATGGTGATTCTGTTACCCTTAATAAGGCGTCTGTAAAAAAAGAGATAGAGGTAGAGAAAGAGAAATCGATTAAAGAAGAGGGGGATATGGCAAGTCAAGCCATTGAAGACCCAAATACCTCAGCGCCTCCACAAAAGATAAATCAAAAAAATCTTTCAAAACCTTCTCCTGGAAATAAGAAAAGAGTCACTCTTGAAAAAAGCAAGGAAGAATCTAGTGCAACATTGGAGAAACTAAAAGAGGATAAAGTTCTTTCGAGTTTTATTGTCGATCCTAACAAAATCGTTGAAAAGTCAGATAAGCAATTGGCCCAAGAAGAAGAAGACTCAAAGAAGCCTTTTAGAGATTTTCGCTATGGGGCAACCTTTATATGGGACTATGACCCTATCGCTCCAGTACATAAAGAGATTGTTAACTTAAAGACCAAAATTCCTGAAGTGTTTTTTCCCATTGCGAATCGAGATTTTAAGAAAAGTGAGAAAGAGGCCCATTTGCAGTTAACCATTAATCTTTATAGAAAGATGAAATGGGGACTTATGTATAAATCAATTAAGCTCTTTCAGCAAAAATATGGGTCCATGGCCGAGTGGGAGCTTCTTGAGTTTATCAAGGCCAATGCAATTCTAAGAGAAAATATAGATAAGCCAAACCCTGAACTTTTCAAAAATGCCTTTAATTCACTAACAACATTGTCTGAAAAAAGTGACAATTACGAAATTAAAAAAGCAATCTATAAATATTCATTGGCCTATTATATGGAGAGAGGAGAGCATTTAAAGACTCTTCAATTGGCCAAGAATTATTATGCCGGCACCAGGGATAGTTTTGATTTTGAAGAATCAGCGATTCCTGCTGAAGCAATGCTGAATTCGTTAGCAAAGCTTGGTCAAATAGAAAAGATTCAAGAGCTGGCTCAAGAAAAAAACATGAAGAAAATTCTTCCGGCTCAGCTCATCCTGGGGTATCAGACATTCAGTCTTCTACGTTCTGGTGATGCAATAGGCGTTATAGCACTTTATGAAAAAAATAAGACGAGTTTAGCTAAACCGATTGACCCTGTAATTATGTATAATGCAGCTGAGTCGTATTTTCGGTTGGGGCGCTATAGTGAAGCAATGGGGCTTTATCAAGATTTCGTGAAAAATTATTCACATGAATTTGTTGCTTCAAATGCAAATCTTCGGATTGCACTTTGTTCAGATCTTTTAGATCGCAATTATCAAGAAACCTTAAATTTCTATAAAATGGCCATTGATCAATCAATTGATAGCTCTGTAAGTTATGAAGCTCGTATTCGTTATGTTGGGTTCAGAAGTGTAAGAAAATTATCTCTTGATGATAGAGACATTGAGATAAGAATATTCTTGGAAACAGATAAGAATTCCAAGATAACTGTTGATAGAAATCTTACCAAGTTATTACAGCAAGTTCGGCTACGCTCATTGATTGTTGATGGAAAACATAAGGAAGCTCTTTCATATTTGTCACTTCTTCCCATGATCTCTATGCCGAAAATTGATGCACGTATTTTTGAGGGAGATGGAGCAGAAATTATTTTTGGACTCATTTCAGATTTCTACAAAAAATCGGAATACTCTCAGGTTATTAAGGCCTGGCAAACGTATAAAGATAAATATGTAGATAAGGTGGCACAGGACCCCTTTATTAATTTTGTTGTTGGAAGCAGCTATGTCAAGCTAGGTCTTTATAAGGGATTTGATGAAGTCTATGCGAGTTTTGAAAAGCTAAAAGAGACACCTAACAGAACATTTCCAATTTGGATCAAGAGAGACAGTTTTCAAAAGGCAAGTGACCTTCTTTCCGAGTTGGTGCTAATAAAAGATATAAAGTTGAAGAATTGGGATTTAGTTCAAAAAAATATCATGACTTTTGAAAAGAAAGTTCCTCAATACAATAAAATAAATTATTACAAGGGTCTGGCAGCCTTTAATCAAAAGAACTACTCTGAAGCAATTTCTCAATTTGAAAATTTCTTCTCCAAACAAGACCAGAGAATTATTTACGATCCTTCAGATGTGGCCGATATGATTCGGGCCTATACTGACTCTATCTACGAGCAAGGGCAAACTGATAAATTCCTGAAAGTTAGTGAAGCTATCTTAAATGACACCAATAGTTTTGGCACGGGTAATGCTTATATACAGAATGTCCGGGAAAGAATTGCCTATCTCGGTATCGAAATAACGGCCGGGAAAAAGAAAGAGAATTTCATGGTTTTCGAAAAGAAAATTGCAGACTTTAAGAAAAATAACCCCAAATCGATTTATTCAGGACGGGTTAGTTATCTCCTTGGCCAGTCTATGATCAATAATCAGAAATTTAAAGAAGGGCGGGAGATTTTTACAAATTTGATGAATGACAAAGAGACGTCGGAATACATAAAGGAACTTGCCAAAAGCGAGCTTAGTTTGATGAATTTGAAAGAAAAAACTTTATAAATAGCTTCACAGGATGGGAGCGCTTCGTATGACAGGAGGTCAGATGGAAATGATTAGAGTAGAACTTTTTGGAACTGATGCAAGAGTAGCAAAGGCCCTAGAGCAAGCAAGAAACTTATCTGTTAGCAAGGCCTCGGTACTTGTTGTCGGTGAAAATGGAGTTGGCAAGAGAACTCTTGGTCGATACATCCATGAAAATTCAGGTCGTTCTCATCAACCATTTGAGCTTGTTGATTGCTCACTTCCAGCACAAGATGTGGAAAACAAGATTCTTGGTCATCGGGACAATGCTACTGGAAGATTTAATAAGGGAATTCTTGAAGCGGCCAATAAAGGGACAGTTGTCTTTGCGAATATTGACTGCCTAGATGAAGAGTTTCAAAAAAGATTGCATAAAATTATTAACGAACTGGAGGATTACGATATTGATGTACGTTTGATTGCAACAACTACAAAAAATCTCTCTAAGTTAGTTGGAGCAGGCAGATTTTATCGTGGACTTTATTCTATTTTTGCAAACAATGCCGTAACTATTCCGGCCCTCAGAGAGAGACAAGAGGATTTACAGCGACTTGCTCGTCATTTCATGGCCGAAGCAACAGGATCAGAAGACGCAACTAATGAAATTGATGGAGTGGCGATGGACAGAATTACTTCACATTACTGGGCGAATAACATACACGAACTAAAGCAAGTAATTTCAAGTTCAGTGAATAATAATTCATCACTTTTAGATGAGAGCGCCTATGATTTAAATGATAAAAAATCCTCTGGATTCATGGGAGAAGATGAATCAGAAGGAGTGAGATTAATGTCACTTAAAGATGCGGAAAAGCTTCTCATCAAGAAAGCCTTGATACATACAAGTGAAAATAGAACGCAAGCGGCAAAAATTCTTGGTGTATCAATTAGAACATTAAGAAACAAAATTAATGAATACAGAACAGAAGGTTCTTCATATTTTGTCAATTTAAGATAGAAAAAGAATAAGAATCCAAGAGAGGAACGTTTATGAATATTGATGATAAAACCACCCAAGCACTAGCTGCATCTCTTAAGTACAGACAGATGCGCCAGGAATTGATTGCATCGAATATCGCAAACGCAGAGACTCCTGGTTACAAAGCGAAAAAAATTGATTTTGAAGATGCTTTGGCCCGTGCTCTTGATACTGACGAACAACAAACCTTAAAAACCACCGACTCCAAGCATTTCAATGTTGGAGGCGGTGGTTTTAATAATCTACGTCCAGAGATAACAGAAGAGTCAAATGGAATTGTGAGTCCAGATGGAAACACCGTGGATCGCGATCAAGAGTTGGCCGATATGGCCGAGAATAGAATTATGTATGATGCTTCAGTACAGCTTTTAAATAAGAAATTAGGTCTAATGAAGTATGTTGTTGGGTCAGAGAGATAAAAGGGGGAATGAAAATGGATTTGCTCACAAGTTTAAAAATTAGTTCTTCAGGATTAACGGCCAATAAAAAACGAATGGCGGCAATTTCTTCGAATATTGCCAATGCTCAGACAACAAGAACCGCAGAAGGGGGAGCCTATCAACCTAAAGAAGTTGTTTTTGGCAGTGAGCCGGCAAAAGAATCATTTTCAGAAATTCTCAGCGGGGAAATGGGAGAAAATGCTCAGACGGTTATTGCTAAAGAAGTTTCTAATAGTAGAAAACCTCCTATCTTAAAATATGAACCAAATCATCCTGATGCAAATGCAGAGGGGTATGTGGCCTATCCAAACATCAATACGATGGAAGAGATGGCCAATATGATTGAAGCTTCGAGGGCCTATGAAGCCAATATTAATGCCATGAACACCGCGAAGAGTATGGCCATGAAAGATTTAGAAATTGGAAGAAATTAATTTAAATAAAGGATGATTGTATGGCGATTGAAAATGTAGGAAACATGAACAAACTTCTCTCTGGGTATAATTCTCAAGATTGGATGAAGAGTGCTTCCATTGATCAGGCGACATTGCCGCAATTTAATGAATTGGCCGCCAATCCAAGCATTGGGGTTAAACCTCCTCAAAGTTTCAGCGAAATGCTTGCAAGCTCACTTAATGATGTTAACAATATGCAGGTTGAAGCTAATAAGGCCATTGAGAAGCTAGCTTCAGGTCAAACTAAAAATATTCATGAAACAATGCTGGCGGTTGAAAATGCAGAATTGGCCTTTAAAACAATGAATCAAGTGAGAATGAAAGTGATAGAAGCTTATAAAGAGATTATGAGAATGCAGATGTAACTTTTTAAAAAATTTCGCGATGTTTGATTTCATAGGAAGTGAAATTAAGTATTCAGGAGGATGACCTTGCAAGATATAATCGAGAAAATTTTTAGGAACTTTAGGGAGTTCTTTAATGGTTTAGATTTAGGAAAAAAAGTAGGCTTCATCATTGTAGCTTGCATGATCCTTGCTGCCATGACAGGAATTGTCGTTTGGGCCTCTAAGACTCGTTACGATGTCCTCTATACAGATCTAAACAAAGAAGATGCACGAAAAATAGCCATTCTCTTAGAAGAAAAAAAGATCCCTTATCAGACATCAAATGATGGTAAAACAGTCTCTATTCCTGAAGACCTTGTTGGTGTTTGGCGTTTGGAAATTGCAAAACTAGGGACAAGCTTTTCCGGAACTGTTGGGTATGAAGTCTTTGATAAACAATCTTTTGGTACTACAAGCTTTGTTCAAAAAGTAAATAAACAAAGGGCCCTTGAGGGTGAACTTATTAAGACCATTATGTACATTCAAGGAGTCAAGAGGGCACGTGTGCACATTACAATTCCTGAGTCATCTCCATTTGTTGCCGAGAAAAAAGCACCTTCAGCCTCTGTTGTCTTAGAACTTAACAACGGTGTTTCTCTAACACCTGCTGAAATAAAAGGCATTGGTTCTCTTGTGGCTTCATCGGTTGAGGAAATGAGATCTGAAAATGTCGTTATTCTCGATGATAGAGGAAAGAAGCTTTCAGAGAATATTGGCGACGCCATGACAGCAACAACGGCAAATCGTCTTGCTTTAGAAGCTCAATTGAATCAAAAATATGAAAGGCAAATTGAAGAAATCCTGACAAAAGTTGTTGGAGATGGAAAGGTTGTTGCAAAAGTGACGGTTGATCTGGATTTTACAGAGTCAGTGGCCACAGAAACAAAATACGACAACGAAAATGCAGCGGTTGTTTCAGAAGTCAAAAATGTTCAAAATGTGAATGGTTCAAGACCATCTCCACAAGGGATAGCAGGGGCCCAATCAAATCTTCCTGGTGAACTTCCTCAGCCAGGGGTTGCCGAAACAAAGAACAATGTCACTAAAGAATTAACTACCAGAAATTTAAATGTACCTTCCACTGTCACTCAGTCGAGAAAGCCCTCTGCAAATTTAAAGTCGATTTCTGCAGCAGTTATGATTGATGGAAAACGAATTGCTGTCCTGGGAGAGGATGGTGCCCCTCAGTTAGATAAAGCGGGCAATCCCATCATGAAGTATGAAAAGTGGAGTGAAGCAGATTTAGCTAATTTTTCTCAGATTGTTGCAAGTACCTTAGGAACATCAGATAAGCGTGGCGATAAACTTGTTATTAAAAATATGGAATTTGCACGAGAGGACATGTCTCTGGCAGATGCAATGTTAAAAGAGCAGGCCAACAGAGAGTTAATCAGAAATATTGTGAAGTATCTGGCAGTCGGTTTAACGATTTCCCTCTTTTTCTTTTTGGTTGTTCGCCCATTTATCCAATGGGTCACAGACAATACAATCGAGACTGTCGAGGATTTTTTACCTCGTACACTTGAGGAACTTGAGAAAGTTCAGGCCAATCAACGATTACCAGGTCTAGAAGATGCACTTCCTCAAATTGAGGAAAAACTAAATCCTGAAAAAATTGAAGGAAATATGTTACGTGAAAAAATTATTGCCTTGGTTGAGAATAATCCTGGTAAAGCAGCTCAGATTATTCACGAAATGATTCATGCAAGTGAGTCAGATAAACAAATTGCTTAATTGATTACTGAGAGGAATTGAATATGGCCGCACTTGATGACAACCAATTAGATCCCGATACAGAGTATTCACTGCTTAATGGTCAAGATCGAGCAGGTTTACTTCTTAGTTCGTTGGGAATGAATATTACACAACTTATTTTTCAAAATATGAAAGATAATGATGTTAAAAGAATGATCAATGCGATGTCGAATGTTAAAAAAGCTCCCATTTGGATGGTTAAAAGAGTTTTAGAAGATTTTTACAAACAGTTGAATGAAGAAAACGATCTTCTCTTTGCAGAAAATAAGGGGCGTGACTTCATTATTAATACTCTTGGTGAAGAAAGAGCAAAGCAGCTTCTTGGACAAATTGTTGAAGTAGGACAATCAAATACTTTAGAATCTCTTGAGCTAGTTGATACAAGAACGCTTTCAAATTTTCTCATCAATGAACATCCTCAGACAATTGCTCTCATCGTTGCTCACCTTGCACCTGATAGAAAGGTGGATGTACTTAGAAGGTTACCAGAAGGATTACAGGCTGAAGTTGTTCTTCGCGTGGCCAATTTAGATTATGTCTCTCCTGAGCTTATTTCTCAACTTGATGATGTACTTAAAACAGAGCTTAGTACCCTCGGATCCATTGATACGAATCAACTTGGTGGTGTTGAGCCAATTGCTGATATGCTTAACCTTATGGATAAAAACACTGAGAAGAATATCATGTCTCGTGTTGAAGAAAAAGATCCTGAGCTTGCAGAAGAAATTAGAAAACTCATGTTTACATTTGAAGATCTTATGTATGTTGACGACAAAGGAATTCAGAATCTACTTCGCGAGGTGGACAATGGAAAACTTGTTATTGCAATGAAGACAGCACCAGACGAAATAAAGCAAAAACTTTTCAAGAACATGTCAAACAGAGCAGCAACGCTTCTTAAGGAAGATCTTGAGGCGCTTGGACCTACAAAACTTTCAGATGTTGAGAAAGCTCAAGCTGAGATGGTCCAGAAGGCAAAAGAGCTTGAGTCACAAGGGAAAGCCTTTATTGCTCGCGGCTCTGATGGAGACTCTCTGGTCTAAACGGAGAAAGGAATTAAATTATGGTGAAGCAATTTTCGGATGTCTTAGAATACAAATTCCACAACTTTACTGAGCAGGACGTTGATGCTGATAAAGTTACTGTTTTTGAATTCAAGCCTTTGTTTAACAATGGACAGACAATTGGCAGAAGTGATTTTCAGAAAATCATAAAAGAAGAACGCACGCATGCTAAAAATACTCAGTTTAAAGTTAATCCTATTGTTGAAAAATACCGGGGTTTAAAAGATCAAGAAGATAAAGAGTACGACGAGACCGTTGAGAAAGAAGTTTCAAGAAGGATTTCTGAAATTCAAGATGATGCTTTTAAGGCGGGTTTTGATGAAGGAGTTAATCAGGGACGTGAAGAAATTTTTAATGAAATGAGAAGTGTAGTTGATCAGAAACTTGAAAGTTTTACCCAGATGGTGAATGACGTACTTCGAACTCAAGATGAAATTGTTAAAAAACAAAAAAAAGAAATTTATGCGCTTCTTAAGAATCTTTCAAAGTGGATCATCTTAAGAGAGTTAAAAGAAGATGGAAGCTATGTAGAGCGATTGCTTGAAAAACTTCTTTTAGAGATACAGGCACGACAAAATCTTCTTATCCAGGTCAATGTGAATGACTTTTCGGGAATGCCAGAGGTTTTAAATCATCTCCAATCTCGTCTAGGTGAGCTTAAGAATGTAAGAATTGAGATTGACTCAGCAATAGAAACCAAAGGTATGATTGTCGAATCGGATAATGGAATCATAAATGCTACATTAGAAGAACAATTTAAAAGCTTAGATAAACTTTTTGAAAATGTACTCGCTGATGCTTAATAAAAGGTGAATGGTTATATGGACAAGCTTCTCGATCTACATTCAATTCACAAAAATTATGAATATTCATCACCTTATCAGAAAATAGGAAAGGTTTTTGCGAACAAGGGAATGGTCTTTGAGATCAATCTCTCAAGAGCACCAATAGGGTCAAATGTTGAATTTGTTACGGAGTATGGTGAAAAATCTCTGGGAGAAGTTGTTGGGATCAATGGAACACGTTGCATGGCCATGCCTTATGACGAACTTTCTGGTGTAAACTCAGAAACACGCGTTTATTTAAAAGATCTAACAACGACGATAAAAATTTCAGAGGCGATGCTAGGTCGAGTCGTTGATTTCCAAGGCAATCCAATTGATGGAAAAGGGCCAATTGAGCCTGTCCATGTCGAGGCCCGCAGTATTTACGGGCATGCTCTTAATCCTTTGGATAGGCCGCCTATTCGAGAACCGCTAGACACTGGTATTCATGCTATTAATTGTTTTATGACTGCAGGAAAAGGGCAACGTTTTGCGATTATGGCCGGATCTGGAGTCGGGAAATCTGTTACTCTTGGGATGATTGCGGAAAATTCAAGTGCTGATATAAATGTTATTGCTCTGATTGGTGAGCGTGGGCGTGAGGTTTTAGAATTCATCGAGAATGATCTTGGAGTTGAAGGATTAAAGAGATCAGTTATAGTTGTAGCAACTTCAGATACATCTGCTCTGATTAGAATGAAAGCAGCCTATGTTGCTACGACCATAGCAGAATATTTTAGAGATAAAAATCAAGATGTGCTTCTTATGATGGATTCTATTACCCGATTCGCTATGGCCAATCGGGAGATTTCACTTTCAGCAGGTGAGCCACCTGGACAAAAAGGATATACACCCTCTGTTTTTGCGAGACTTCCTAAGTTGATGGAGCGGGCAGGAACTAAGGCCGGGGCCGGATCTATTACGGGAGTTTATACTGTACTGGTTGAGGGAGGCGATATGGATGAGCCAATTGCTGATGCCGTCAGGGCCATTTCAGACGGACACATTATTTTATCTCGAGAGCTAGCTTCTAGAAACCAGTTTCCAGCGATTGATGTTCTTGCAAGCCTCTCGCGGGTAATGAGTAAAGTTGCAACTCGCGAACATAAGATTGTAGCTAGTCACCTTCGTGATTTACTTGCTTCTTATAAGGCAAACGAAGATCTGATCAATGTAGGTGCTTATGCTAAAGGTTCAAACCCAAAAGTAGACAAGGCAATTCTTGTCTATGATGATTTGATGGATCTTTTAATGCAAAGTCAAGGCATGACGGAGTTTTTATCTATTGAAACACTTTATGATCGAATGGTGGATATAGCTCGTAAAGCCGAAAATATCAAATAACAGTAAAAAATTAGAAGAATAAAAATATATGCAAAAATTTAAATTCAAACTTGATGCCCTTTTAAAGGTTCGAGAGTTTAAAGAAAAAAAAATAAAAATTGAGCTTGGAGAGTTGCTCAAAGAAATCAGCTTAATTGAAGAAAAAATCGTTTTTGCAAATAAGGCCATTGATGAGACCTACCAAGCACAAGAGGCCGTTATGACAGATCCAGAGGCAGGTAGGATGCTGCAGTTTTTCCCGTATTTTATTCAAGGTAAGAAAGAAGATATAAAAAATAAAGAAAATCTTTTATGGGCCTTAAGAAAAAAGTATGATGCCAAAATTTTAGAATTGGCCAAGGCCAGAGGAGAGGTAAAGGTTATGGAAAATTTCAAAGAGAAAAAATTTGGCGAATGGACTAAAGAGAAAAATAAGAAAGAGCAAGAGGCCATTGATGAAATATTGATGATTAGAAGGAATGGGGCGAATGAATAATATAAAACTTTTATTTTTACTTTCATCTTTAATACTTACTACACCAATTTTTTCGGCCACGAAGGCAATTGCAAAAAAAGAAGCAGCGACGCCAGCATTGCCTGAAAAACGCCTGTATTCGGTGGAAGAGTTTAACAAAGCCGTTTTGTTGGAAGCAGAAAAACTGATGAAGAAGGCCGGGAGTAGTCATCTTGTAGATTTTTCAAAGGAGCTCCTGGAAAAAGAAGAGACACTAAAAGTTAAAGAATTGAATGTGCAAAAAGAATTAGAGCAATTAAATCAAAGTAAGACTGATTTTCAAAAAAAGATTGCTGAATTTGATGAGTCACAAAAAAAGTTTTTGGGATGTATAGAGTCGCAAAACGATAAGGTTGATAAGCGAATCTCTCAAATGGTCGAAGTTATTTCAGGGATGAAGCCTCAAAGTGCTGCTGATGTCTTGGCCGTGCAAGATCCTGACCTTTCTGTTCGGATTCTTGGTCAACTAGAAGCTCAAAAGGCCTCGAAAATTTTTAATTTAATGGATAAGGAAGTTTCTGCCCGACTTCAGAAACAGTTTCTTCAAATGAAAAAATAAGCTAAACTTTAAAGCAGCACGCAAAGCGTTGCATTTTTTTAAGGAAAATATGAACGGAATCCCTATTCAACAATTAACGAAATCAGCTAAGGGCCTGGCCCCGGTTGATTCTAAATTATCTACGAAGGTGGATTCTTTAGGAGTTCAAGTTGAAGGTGAAGGTGAAGCTGAGGGTATAAGTGAAGTAAAAGGAAATTTCTCGGCCCTTTTTGATCAGTTATTGGGAAAAGATTCCAAGAAGCCCTCTGATGTAAAATCAGAAAATGGAGAGGTTTTAAAAAATCTCTTGCAGGAAAAAACGACTGAAAAAACATCCGACAATATTCAAGGGACAGTCATTGATTTAAATGCCATTGGAGCTTCTGGGGTTGGTGAAACTCAGTTATCCCAAAAGCAAATCTTTGAAGAACCCATGCTCAATCAACGAATGATTGAACCAAAGATTGCAAGTGCCAGCAGCAAGCTTGATCAATTATTGAATAAACTCAAAGGAACTTCTAAGATTGATGATTCAATTGAAATTGAGGAAAATCCTCTTAAAGATCATGCTCCATTAAACGATATACTTCCATGGAAAAAAGATGCTCCAATAAAAGGAGAATCTAAAATTGAATCTCCTCTTGATTTTTTAATGAAAAATGCAAAAGAAGATGGCATTACTGAAAAAAAATCCCCAAACATGGTTCCACAAAATTTAAGAGAATTGCAAAGTGATTTAGAGATCGTGCCTTCCCAGAGTAAAGTCATGACGGCTGATGATTTTTTAAACAATAAACAGTCATTTGAAAAGAAAGCACCAAGTCTATCCTTAATAAAAGGAAATAATGATTTAGAATTGTCTAACAATCCTTCAAAAAATATTCAAATGAATACTAAAAATTATGGGCAAGGAGTAAATTTATTAAACGATCCCATAATAAAAAATACCCGAGATTTGACGGTAAAAGATACTAAAAAGATAAAAAATTCTGATCTCTCAATTAATGACTTGCTAACAAAAGATACAAAAATTGGGGCGGAGCTTGCGAATGTTAAGCAAGATGTAGTTATGGGTGTTTCTCAAGAAAAAAACAACCAAAATCAAACGTCTGTTCAAACAAACACTAATCAAAAAGTGTTAAATCTTTCAGATATTCAAACGACTAATACAAACGAAATCATAAAACGGATTTCAGATTATGTTGAACAAAATCAAGTCGCCAATAAACAGAGTCTAGATTTAAATGTGAAGCATGATTCACTTGGGGAATTTAAAATCCAAGTTTCGAAGATACCAGACTCAATGAATAGGGGAATGAATCAGGTTGACATGCAAATTACAACTTCTAGTAAAGAAGGACACGATTTCTTTGTAAAAAATGAAGTGAGTTTACTAAGAAATTTAAATCAGGCCGGAATTAATCTTTCTGACTTAAGAATAGTCTCAAGCATGAGCGAATCAACTGCTTTTGGTCAAACCGATTCTCGTCAGTCAAATTCATTTAGTCAATCTCCTGATGGGAATTCAAAGCAGTTCATGAATTTTGGGTCTAGTTCAAATGAGGGGCTAGGCAATGGTGCAGAAAGAAGAAAAGAGCTTTGGGAAGAATACCGACAAAGATATGGGGCTTAATACATGCCGATGATTGGAATACCAAGCAGTGTTAGCAAAAATTCTTATTCAGATATAGCCTTAAAAAAGGCTGAAGTGACAGATCAAGTTGCGAGTGATCCCAAAGTCGGAGATCAGTTAAATAGAATTTCAGGTGTAAAACCAGAGACTCGTTTTGTTGATAGAAAAACTCACGAATCACTCGGTCCAGATGGCTTCATGAAACTTTTGGCCAATCAATTAAAACATCAAGACCCGATGAAGCCAATGGATCAAAAAGATTTTTCGGCCAATCTTGCTCAGTTTTCCCAACTTGAGCAATTGACAGCTATGAATAAAAAATTTGATGGATTAAATGCTAATAATAATAATGAAACACGTTTTCAAGGGGCCAGTTTTCTTGGCAAAAAAGTTGTGACAAATGGAACAACGATTGATTACCAAGGAGAGGGAAAGAGTATCGAGTTGCCATTTTACATGGATAGAGCAGCAAAAAATATAATCATCCATATCTACGACAATAAAAATCAAATGATTGGTAAAATTGAAAGAGAAGATTTAGGTAAAGGACAGCAGACACTTGAATGGGATGGAGTGGGATTAGATGGACAAATTGCTCCCAAGGAAACATATCATTTTGACGTTGTGGCATTTGATGAGCAAAATCAAAAATTTTTCGGTCAAACCAGAGCAGAAGGAGTTGTCACCGGAGTTCGATTTGAAAATGGGGAAACTATTTTAGACGTTTCAGGTGGAAAAAAAGTTTTTCTTAAAGACGTTGAAAGTTTTGCTCTTGCAGATAAAGATTTTGGGGCAAAAACGATTGAGAGTAAGAAAGTGCCTGCGTTGCAAAAGCAAGCAGCGTCAGCATACAATCAAGTAGAGAACCAAACAAGTAATTAAAAAAGGTTGAAGTTAAACTTAAATGGCGAATCAAAAAATTAACAACATTCTTATTCCCAATGTTACTTCGCTGCCAGCAAAAAAGAGTGTTGATTCAACCAATAAGCTCAATCCAGGAGAAGTTTCTGAGTTTAAAGAACTTCTAGAGTCAACGATTGATCAATCTGTTACATCACAACCTACTAAAGGTTTACATCTTTCAAGTCATGCGATGAGAAGGTTGCAAGAGAGAAATTTGTCACTTGATAAAGAAGAGTATGCCAAATTGCAAACCGCTATTGATAAATTGAAAACAAAAGGTGGGCAAGACTCTTTAGTGATCACAGGTAAAGCTGCTTATATAATTGATGTACCAAAAAATACAATTGTTACTGCTATTGATAAAGACAGCATAGGAGAAAATGTATTTACGAAAATTGATTCGACGATATTAATGAATTAATAATTATAAATCTCAAAAGAAATGGAGCTGGTCCTTTCCGGAAGCCCTAGTTTTTAGTCTGTAGTGCTAAAAACATCTTTGAGAAAATGTGGTCTAGGAGGGACAAAATGGGTATTCTTCGTTCATTCACTATTGGTGTTACAGGTTTAAATGCAACAGGGCAGGGGATGGGAATTATCGGTGATAACATCGCCAATGCTGGAACCAATGGATTCAAATCATCTCGTGCTGAGTTTCAAGACGTACTTGCTGTTTCTCTTAAAGGAATTGAAGGGGGAGATCAATTTGGGGCCGGTACAAAATTAGGCCACATTAAGCCGATCATGACTCAAGGGGATATCACCAGAACTGAATCTGTTACAGATTTAGCGGTCTCTGGAGATGGCTTCTTTACTATCGATGCTCCAGCAGGAAGAAGTTATACTCGTGATGGGTCTTTCCATTTTGATAAGGAAGGACAATTAACAACCATGGATGGTTATAAAGTTTTAGGTTTTGGCTTTGATGAACAAGGACGCATTATCAATAAGCTTGATCCAATAAAATTAGGAAGAACGACAATTCCAGCTAAAGCAACCAAAGAGATGAATTTAATGATGAACTTAGATTCTCGAGTTAATAAAATGGAGTTTGATATTGAGAAGCCAGAGAAAACATCTAATTTCTCTAACTCAATGACCATTAATGACAATATTGGGACAGCTAGAACTGTGACTGTTTATTACAATAAAACAGATAACAATCAATGGGAATACCATGTCGCGGCCGATGGAAAAGATGTTGAAGGTGGAAAACCAGACACCATGTATGAAATGGCCAATGGTAAATTGCAGTTTAACGATAAAGGTCAATTGGAAGAGAGAGTTGAAGGAAAGAACTCGTTTAACTTCAATAAAGGAGCGGCCAAAGATCAAAAAATTAACATCTCTTGGGGGCAAACTCTTAAAGATGGTGGAAATGGTCTTGATGCCACAACTCAATATGGATCTGATTCGGCCATTTCTCGAGGAACTCAAGATGGATCAACTGCTGCTACCTTAACGTCGCTTTCATTTAACGATAAAGGGATTCTAACAGCGGTCTATAACAATGGTGAATCAAAAGATATCGCGCAAGTTTCGATCGCTAAATTTGAAAACAATGAGGGGCTTTTTAAAATTGGGAAAAACCTTTTTAAAGATTCAAAAGCGTCTGGACAACCTACTTTTGGTAAACCAGGTGATTCAGGGCGAGGAGAGGTTCTTTCAAAGTCTATTGAGCTTTCAAATGTCGATATTGCCAACGAGTTTGTAAATTTAATGACGGCCCAAAGAAATTTCCAGGCCAATGCTAAAACATTGACTACCGCAGATCAGATGTTACAAGAAGTTTTACAGATTAAGAGATAGTATTTTTAATATGATAGTGGGAGCTTTTAAGCTCCCACTATCTTTTAGATTAATAAAGAGATTCGTTTGATTCAGCGATTCTGCTACCCCAAAGTGACTGCCAATCTTTCCATATATTCATTAGCAACGAATTGATTTCTGAATAATGACTGCGAATATATTCAGGATCAGCATTTAAAAGACCCCAGATTGTATAGTGTTCTGATTTAAAATGCTCATCGCCGATGAGAAGATTTCTTCTGTTTTCCAATTTGAAAAGGCGAGTGGCCATACGAGCATGTTCTTGGTCAATATGCTCAAGTCCTTGAAGGGCGGAGGTAACTTTCTGCGAGGCCTCTTCATATAGCCTTGCAAGTTCTCTTGACTCACTTGAGGCCGTATAGATTTCGTGATTTAAAACAGCGGAAAAATGCTTTACGCTGCTCTGGTAGCGATTTGAGAGTTCTTCGTATTTTTCAAAAGCATTGCGAACATTAGGTGGAAAGTTTTTAAAAAGATCAGGAAGATATTTGCCTTTAACCATGTTCGTGCTTAAAAAATGTTCTAATGAAACGCGGACGACACCATCTTGTTTCATAAGTTCTTTAAAGATTGCCTCACGCTCATCTCTGGCCTTGACAAGATCAGGAGTATTAAGACTCTCACCAAGAGCAATAATTTGTTTTTCGATAGAAGAGAGTTCAGAACGAAGTACGGTATCGAGACCGGTTGCTTTACTCGAACGAAGTTCGTGTCTTTCTTTTCCTAAAAGACTTGATTCTTGATTAATTCGACTGATTTCTTCAATGATTGAATCGAGCTCTTTTTGATCTTTTGCATTTTTTGCATTTTTTCGCTCAATAATGCGAATGATTTTCTTGATTCGCTCCTGTGCCTCTACCAATCTCGCTTCTTGAGCAGCAGTTCTTTCCGGAAGTTTGTTAAGGGAATTAATTTCAGAAGTCAGGGCCCCTCTTTCTGGCCCTAGCTGAGCAATGATTTCAGATGCTCTTAGGTGTGAATAAATATACTTATCAGCAAACTCTCTAAATATAAGGTTGTTGATATACATTTGCGAGATATTGTAAATGGGTTTAATTTCTGCAGCTCTTGTTGATTGCAGTTTTTTGCCAATGTTTTTCTCTATGAATTGTCTCATTAAAACAAATGTTTCAATTTGGTTTAAATCATCAACGCTATAGCGAGGATCCCAGTTCACTTTTCCCTCAGCGCGCATCGCGAGAAGCGTCTTAGATCTCAGTTCAATTTTTTGTTCATCAGTAAGTTTTTTTAATTGATCTGAGTTCAAATCGCCATAATAATTAGCGGCCATAATTCTTTTTCTAATTTCGTCAGGAACATCTGCTGAGAAAGTAACAAGAGGTTTGTGGTCGAAAATAAGGTGACCAATATTTTGTGGATCATTTTCAAAAAGTTCTGGGAGTGGAATGCTAGAATCAAATTCTATTTTTCCTTGAGCTTTTAATTTTAATAACTCTCTATTTCTGAGTTCAAATCTCTCATGAGGAGACATTTTATCAACGACCTTCTGGTCAATTTCCCCGAAATAGTTTCCAGCAAGGATTTTTCTTTTAGCCTCTCGGGATAAGGTTTCATCGTAAATTGAAATTTTGTTCTTTATCTTACCAAAAAGCTTTCTTTTGTTAAAAACGACCAGTTCAGTATTTTTAAGTTCACCAACAAATTCTTTAAATGATTTTTGATATCCTTGATAGAGAGCATCTCCCTCACCAATAATGTAAAGGCCTGGAACATATTGCGATCCACGATGAATAGGCAAGGTCCAATTTACTTCGGTCATAAATGTCGAACAGAAGGCACCACAAAGTGGGGCAATTTTATTATCTCTTGCAAGTGAATCGGAAAGATCTCTTTCATCTTCTGGAATATTAGGATTAGTCCGATTGAATTCATCGATTATCATTTGGGCTTCTTGCTTATCTTTGATGGATTTGCCTGGAGCTGAATCTGCAACAGTAGAAAGAGAGATGACACCCTTGACAAGTTTATCATTAGGATAAAGGCGTCTATAAACATCAGAAAAAACGCCCCCCATGCTGTGGCCAGCGATAAAGACGGGTTTTCCAGATGGAGTAATATATTTTTCAATGTATTCACGAACAAGCTTAATTGAGTCTGCAGCATTTTCTACTGAGTTCCTTGGTCCTTCTCCGTGCCATGGTAAATCAAGAGAAACAACGTCTACTCTGTAGGGATTTAGATAATTCATTAATGAAGCAGCTACATGATGACCTGTTGTTTTAGTCCCACCTCCATGAATAAAGAGGACTACAGCATTTGCTTCTTTTCTAACAAAATCTGATTTGTGGTGGAAGAAATTGTCCATTAATGCGTAAAAGTTAACTCCAAAATTGGATCCCACGCCGTGAACGTAAGCGCGAACATGGGCCATGATCCCACCATTTGTTTTAACTACGCCTTCTTCATTGGCCCCATTGAGAGAGTGGTTGATGATATGTGTATCCTTTGGAAGGATGGCCGTAATGAATTTAGGTTGCTTAACTTTTGTCCAGTCACCAACAATCTCCATTTCTTCTTGGGGATTAACAAGTCTTGGTGTTCTGATTCCTGAAGTTGTCTTATTTGCATCTGTTTTTAGTTCGTTAAGAGTTCGATGAAAAAATGCTTCAACTGTCTGATGACATGGTTTCTTAACACCGGCCTGGGCATTGATGGCCAGTAAAGTGATAAAGATTATTTGCAGCATCTTTTTTTGCCAGTAAATCATGGATTAACTCCTCTAAAACAGTTCATTCGAATAAACGAGGTGTTCTAACTCTTGCGCCCTAGCATGTAAATCAACAAATATGCATTACTCGAAGCGCAATTTGAGTCATAGCTATGATTTAGCACCTTTATCTGTTTTATGGTTAAATTTAATCTTTAATTGTAAAGATTACTAATTTAGGCTAACTAGTTGAAATATGATAGATGGAATAAAGCTAGTCATCTCCATCGCTTCCAATGGCCTCAACAGGGCAAGACTCAAGGGCGTTGAGACATTCTTTGATTTCTTTGTCTGTTTTGGGTTGAAGGTAAACAAAGGCACGGCCTTCAGAATCGTCAATCACAAAAAATTTAGGGGCCTCTACGACACAAGCATTGCATGTTATGCACTGATCATCCACGTAGAATTGGCCCTGCACATTTTTAGACCATTTAGACTTCTTATCGGCCATAATTTACCTGAATATTATTCCTGAAGAAGATTGGAGTAAATTTTTACCTTTGTATCTTCTTCAAGTTTTTTAAGAATTTGCTCCATCATTTTTCGAGAAAGAGCATTCTTTAAACCGGCATTATCGGCAAGTGCTTTGGGTACATCTGTATTTTGGGTATTTAAAACAGTTGGAGTTGTCTTGATCATAGTCATTGACCCACCATCATCAAAAAGACGAATTTGAGTTTTTTGAAGATCACCAGAAAACAATTCTTTCATATTTTCCGAGGAAAGATTAGCTCCCGTCGAAAGACCGTCAAGTTGATTAGCCGTCGCTTTTGAGTATTGAAGTTTGTATTTCTCAGTGATGCTTTTAACTTCTTTATCGTTTCCGCTCTCAAGAGCTTTTCTTAAATTATTTGAAACATCGACTGTTAATTTTTTGATTTCTTCAACTTTGTCTTTTTGAATAAGTTCTTTTGCAAATTTATCCTTATATTCCTCAAAGACTGCAGGTTGTGCCTCAATTTTTTTCTCTACAAGAAGTAAGTGGTAGCCAAACTGGGTTTTAATGGGAGCAGAGATTGTCCCCGGCCTTTGTTCAAAAGCGACTTTGTCGAATTCTGGCACCATTCTTCCTTTGCCAAAAGTTCCTAAGTCACCACCTTTGCCTTTTCCTGATGGATCTTGAGTATACTTATCTGCCATTTTTGCAAAATTCTGAGGGGTGACTTCTTTAGCAATCTTTTCAATTTCTGCTCTTACTTTTGAATCCTCTTTGCCCTCTGCCGTTATAAGGATGTGGCGGGCCTTTACTTCTTCCGGCTTATCCAGGCTTGATTTTCTTTCAGCAAAGATTGATTGTAGGCGTTTTAAATTAGTTTCTGCAGCGATGAAGCTCTTCATTTCGGTAGGGGTGATTTCAATAAAATTTCTTAAGCTATTTTTTGAAATTTGAATGACCTCAGCGTTTAATTTTTCGTCGCGAATTTTTTGTAGATCATTTAAGTAACCTTTAGAGAGAGGGAAGCTCTGGACGAGAGATTGAGCATTTTTCATTTTTAATTGATTAATGACATCTGCTTCGAACTCAGTTGGAGTCAAACGATTAGCCGCCAAGAGACTTTTATAACGATTAAGATCAAACTGCCCATTTGTAAGAAAATAGGGAAGGGATTTGATTTCGGCCTTGACTTCTTCTTCAGAAGGGAAAGCACCAACATCTGTTGCGAAAATGACCATGAGTTTTCGTTGAATGAGGTTTTTCAGTGTACTCTCTTTGAGTTTCATGCCTTCTAATTGCTTTGCACTGATTTCTCCGCCCATCATTTGTTTGTAAAACTCAATTTGACGGTTATACTCTTGTTGGTACTCCTCAGGTTTAATGGTGAGGTTTCCGACTTTACCAATTGCGTTCGGAGAACCCGCCTGCATTGATTGGTATCCTGTAAACATAAATGAAATAACGATAATTCCAATTAAGAAAGTGGCAAAAAGATTTGCCGTCGGGTGTTTTGTAAATTCAGTCATTGCTCGATCCTTCGTTGCGATTAAAAATTTAAAATATTGTATCGATAAAAAAGTTAGTGTGCAAAGTTTATTGGCAAATTATGTGAGATTGCTTAAGCTTTATTTTAGAATAATTATTTCCAAACATAGGGAGTACCCAGTTGAGGCTGTCTGATTCAGAAGAGAGACGAAGTAAAATCGTGATCAACAGCATAATCCTCGTGATTGCCCTTTTTGGGATGTCGCGGCGGGACTATGTCTTTCAAAAAACATCGATTGCTGAAAGGGTCATTATTGATTTAATGGCACCCGTCCAAAATGCAGTCACTTCTTTTCAAAGAGGGATTTCCTCTTATGTCGAGCACTATGTGGCCAACTTGAACGCTAGTAAGGAAAATGTCACTCTCAAGGGAAAAATCGCGGATCTTCAAAATGAAGTTTTTAGCTACCAAGAAGCTGTTAAGGAGAGCGATCGCTTACGCGAAATGATTAAGTATGGTGAGCAAATTGATCGCAAAAAAATTGTGGCGAGAGTGGTCTCATGGGACTCAGCTGATGATTATAAAGTTGTTCGAATAAATCGTGGACTGAAGGATGGAGTTAAGCTTCAGTCTGTGGTGACGAGCGCAGAGGGCCTTGTCGGTTATGTTTACCGATTAACGGACCATTTCGCTGATGTCATTACGATCTTGGATGCTAACAACAGGGTTGATGGCGTTGTAGGAAGATTGCGCTCCCATGGAATCGTTGAAGGGGACAGTCGAGGGCGATGTATTATGAAGTATGTCAACAGGACAGAGCCCATCATTTTAAATGACTTGGTTCTCACCGCGGGGCTCGGCAATGTTTATCCTAAAGGATTAAAGATTGGATATATTTCAAGAATAGAACGAGAAAGTTATGGGATAACTCAACACATAGAGATTACTCCTTTAGTTAATTTTTCTAAATTAGAAGAAGTTCTTGTCTTGGTATATGAGCAAGAAGAGCACAAACAGTTGGAGTGGAAAGCACTTGAAGAGCAACTTAATTCGACAGAGGTTAAACGATGAAAACTAATTTAAAAGACATCGTCTTTCCCTTGATTAAGACATTAATTCTTCTATTTATTCTAGAAATTATCACAACCGCCATTTTTCCAATGATTGGGCTTCTTAATTTCCGAGTACCCTTTAATATTTTAGTAGTGCTTTTTTTGGGATTGCGTTTAGAGACTCCTTATTTGGCCATCATTATTATGATAGTTCAATATTTCCATGCTTTCTTTTCTGTTGAAGGATGGGAGATGGGGACCGTTACCGGTATAGTGATTTGTATCGCAGTCTCTTACGTAAGGGAGATGATTCATTTTTCTTCTTGGGGAATGACTATTCTCATTACTCAGGTGTTTCAACTTTTATGGTTTTTTGTACAGGCCATACTCATCTATGTACAGCTTGGTAATTTGGATTATATTCTTGATAAAGGTTGGAGATTTCTTCCACAGAGTGTAATTATCGCATTACTTTCCCCCCTCTTTTTCTTCATTTTAAATAAAATTTGGAAAATTGATGATCGTGGAATGTTAGGAGATAAGGTTTAATGTTTGGTGAAGACGACCTAGTTAAATCCCATCAGGAGCGAGCTGATATTATCCTTAATATCATCGTTGTTTGTTTTGCCATTTTGCTTGCAAGACTTTGGTATCTGCAAGTCTATCATGGGAAAATGTTTTTTAATTATTCTCTAGAAAATCGTTTGAGAAAGGATGTTGTTCGAGCTCCGCGAGGGATGATTTTTAGTCGCAATAATGTTCTTCTTACTCATAATGTGCCTCGATTCGATGCCATTATTACTCCTCAATACCTAGAAGGTGATGAAGAGACTATCTCCTATCTTGCCAAAATCTTAGAAATGCCTTCAACTTCGATACTTAAGATCCTCAAAAAATACCAAGGCCAAGCAAAATATATTCCGGTAGTCGTTAAGAAAAATATTTCTCGCAGAGAAGTGGCCATTATTGAAACAGAGTCTTCAAGGCTTCCAGGGGTTTCTGTTGAAACCTTTATCAGCCGTGAATACACCGATAGAGATGCGGGCGCTCATCTTTTAGGTTATATTTCTGAAATTTCACAGGAGAAGTTGCCCCGTTTTCGTGAAAGGGACAAATATGATTACAAGCAAGGAGATTTCATCGGACAGGGTGGAATCGAACAGCAGTATGATTTAGATATTCGCGGACAAGATGGTTATCAGTTTATGGAAGTGGATGCACGAGGAAGGGCCCGTCGTCACGTTACCAGCGATGATCTTTATTCTGGAATTGATAATCGTGCGGCACAACCAGGAAAGAATATCAGGTTAACAATTGATCGAGATGTCCAGTTGGCCGCTTATCACGCATTGGATGGAAAAGATGGAGCCGCAGTCGCTGTAGATGTTGATTCGGGGGAAATTATAGCTATGGTGTCCCGTCCGGCATATGATCCTTCAAACTTTTCCACCGGTTTAACGAGTAATTATTGGGGCCAACTCGTGATGGATGAGAAACGACCTCTTAGAGATCGAGCAATCCAAGACCATTTTTCTCCTGGGTCTACTTTTAAGCCTCTAACGGCAATTGCAGCTTTAGAAGAGGGAATTGTTAATGAAAAGACCCAAGTCGTTTGTAATGGCGTATTTCATATGGGGGGGAGACCATTTCACTGTTGGAAAAAAGAGGGACACGGGGTTGTCGATGTCATAAGGGCCGTTCGAGAATCTTGCGACATTTTCTTTTACATGATTGGAAATAAAATGGATATCGATGTACTTTACAAGTACGCGACGCTTTTTGGATTAGGACAGCGAACAGGTATCATTCTTCCAAGAGAAACAAGTGGCCTTATTCCCAATAAGGAATGGAAGAAAAAAAGAACAGGTGTTGAATGGCAAAGAGGGGAGACTCTTTCGTGTGTCATTGGGCAATCGTTCGTTAATCTTACACCACTTCAGTTAACAATGTTTTATGCAACTATGGCCAATGAAGGTAAACTTTGGAGACCACATGTTGTTAAGGAGATTTTTTCTAATTCGGGAGAAGTCTTAAAAAGGTTTGAACCAGAATTAATTCATCAATTTAAAGTTTCAAAGAAGACAATGGATCTTATCAAACAAGGTCTTTTTGATGTTACGAATACTCAAGGTGGGACAGCTTATTCTCTAAAAGGATCTGGATTGCAAATGGCCGCTAAAACGGGAACGGCACAGGTTATTGGTTTTTCAGCAGATAAAATCTTTAACAAGTGTGAAAATCAGGAATATAAATTCAGAAACAATGGTCTTTTTGCGGCCTATGCTCCCATTGGGAATCCTAAAATAGCAGTTGGAGTTGTTGTAGAGCACGGCTGTCACGGAGGAAGTGCCGCAGGCCCAGTGGCCAAGGCCATGATTGCAGCTTATATGAACAAGTATTATCCGACCTATCAGAAAAAAATCGTTGCTCAAGAGCAAGCTAAAATGACCTGGACTCAAATTCAGGAGGACAACCTCTTGAATCCTGTTCCAATGATCCAAGAGACAGAGACCAAAGATTATTATGATGAAGCTGGAAATTTAGTGAGAAGTTATCTTCTAGAAAAGGGTGCAGCTACCCCAATAGCGCCAGTGGAGTAAGAATGTTTAATTTTAAAGAAATATTGAAAAGATACGACTATTCATTTTTTGGAATATGCACGGCCATTTTTATTATTGGTATTTTAAATCTTTACTCAGCGACACATTCCCAAGGAGTGGGACCAGAGGAAGGAATTTATAAAACTCAATTAATTTGGTTTTTCCTTTCGTGGGTTATTGGTATAATTGTGAGTTTTATTCAACCCAAAAATTATTTTAGATTGGCCTATCCTGGTTATTTATTAAGTGTTGTTTTTCTCATTATGGTTTTGGTTGTAGGACATTCTGCTCTAGGGGGACAACGTTGGATTGGTTTTGGACCATTGAAATTTCAACCTTCTGAATTAACCAAGATTGCGATGGTTCTCGTTTTGGCCCGTTGGTATTCTAAAGCTTCCCCTGATCAAGAAATTGGATTTCGAGAGCTTATCATTCCTTTTATCATTACTGTTATTCCGGCCCTTATGGTTATCATTCAACCTGATTTGGGAACGGGTATGCTTGTATTAGCTATTTTCTTTATCGTTACCTTTTATCGCAAACTAAAATGGAAAACGATTGGATTCATCGCTGTTTTTGGCGTTTTGTGTGCAACCGTAATGTATAATTTTGGACTTCGTGAATATCAAAAAAAACGAATAACGACTTTTATTGATCCAGAGTTCGATGCAAAGGGGTCGGGATATAATGCAATTCAATCAAAGATAGCGATAGGATCAGGACAATTTTTTGGAAAGGGCTTTAGAAGATCTTCGCAAGGGGCCCTTAATTATCTTCCTGAAAACCACACGGATTTTATTTTTGCTATTTTCAATGAAGAGCATGGATTTGTAGGCTCTGTTTTCCTTCTTGCTCTCTATCTTGCTTTATTTTACCGATTATTATGGTTAGCTTCTAATGTGAATAAGATTTTTGACTCCATTGTTGTCATTGGAGTACTTGCTATTTTCTTTTGTCACACAATCATTAACATGAGCATGGTCGCGGGGTTGTTGCCCATAGTAGGAGTCCCTCTCCCTCTCATGTCTTACGGAGGTTCAAATCTTCTTACTTTTGGGATATGCTGTGGAGTTGTGACGTCAATCTCCAATGCCCGAAATCTCTTTTAGAGGGCAGCTTTTTAGTCCTTATATCAGACTTGACTTGGAGAATCTCTTCATGGGACACTATTTTAGTCTTACATAAGGACTATGAAGGCTCGGGAGTTATTTCATGAAGAAAGTTTCAAATATCGGTTCTCTTCTTAAGAAAATTTATCGTACCTATTCCACCGAATTATTGTTGGCACTTCAAGTGAGAGGGTTTACAGATTTGCGGCCTTCTTTTTTAGAGGTTTTGCTTTTTATCTGTGAACATGATGGACCGACAATTAAGGAAATTGGAATGGGCTGTGGATTGAAGAAGCAAACGATGACCTCTCATTTAAATGAATTAGAAAAACGAGGTTACATTGAACGAAAAATGAACGAGCTAGACAAGCGCGAGCAGAATATTTTTCTTACTGAATATGGTCTAAAATTTAAGTTAAATCTTTTTGAATGTATTAATGAAATTGAAAAAAAGTATACAGATCTCATGGGGGATTTAGAGCTCAACAGAGTTGAGCTTACATTGAAGAATTTCCATTCAAAGCTACTCGTTCAGCCTGGACTTTTTGAGCATATCTCAGAATAGTATTAAGTTTCAATATTAGGTTGAGATGATTGTGAATGGTCTTCTTTATTTCCAGGCCAGAAGTCATGGCCCCCGGAAATATTATTGATATTAAAAAATCCCTTTTTTACAAGTAACTCACAAGCAGAAATTGAGCGCAGGCCATTTTCAGAAATAATCAATACCGGAATTGTTTTACTGGGGATTTCTACAAATCGAACATGTAGTTCTTCAAGAGGGATCTGAAAAGCGTCTTTGAGGCGTGGTCCTTGAAATGCTTTTTGAGAGACATCTAGAATAATGAAGTCGATATTGGGATTATTGTAAATACTCCAAGCTTTTTGAGGAGAAAGATCATTATAAGGTCTGCCCATTAAGATCATATTATCATCAATTTCTTCTCCATTTTTGATGCGGACAAGATGATTGCGCTGGAGGGTGATGGAAAAATCAAGCTTTTCATCCATGCGAGAAATATTTTTTTCAATATTATTAAGACGAGAATTGATAAACTCTAACATTTGAAAAATTTTAAGATCCATTTGGGCTCCTTCATTCGACTCCACTCTATTCTATAGGAGAGTGGGGGGAATTGGAGTCGGGCAAAAAGATCGTAGTCTCTGTTAGGAAACATTCCCGACTGAAAAAGTCAGGAAAAGGTCATCTTATGAGGCCATCTAATTTCTTCTTTTGACCCTCAGAGAGTAAGTCATATTCGCAATGAAGACGATTGACGGCATGGGATTTGGCAAATTTTGTAAAGAGATCCGTGGCCTCGCTAATATTAGAAACGACTAATTCCTTTTTATTAAAAAGTTTTCGTACAACTTTCATTGGAAATTTTCCATTAGATGTTTCATCTACATAGTATTTTGAAAGACGCCCACTCGAGCTAGAACGTATATACTCTATATTCTCGGATTCAAGATACGCTTGGATTTCATTCAGAGTTTTTTCTTGAGTTTCATTGAAAGATTCAAAGATTTTTTGGGGGACTTGGTTTTTAATGATGGCCTCAGCATATTTATTTTTTGAGCGCTTGAGTATTTTCATTAAATGCTGATCATCGTGTTCAATATATTCTTCAATATTGGCAGGGATTCGGTATTCTAAAGGAGAGGTCTTAAAATATTTATAGAGGAGTTGTTCGAGGCAAACAGCACGATAGTGAAAATAGACCATTATGAACATGTGGTAGCGAGAAAGCAGAAAATCATCAAAAGTGACTACCGCTCGTTCACTAATACCAAGATAAGCACTCTGGTTTTCAACACAAATTTCGAGGTTGTCGAGCAACCAGTCAAGATCGTGAGAGCCATAACTGACTCCGCAGAAATAACTGTCTCGTAAAAGATAGTCCATGCGATCACAATCTAGCTCACTTGAAACTAGTTGATGTAAAATAGGGAAGTAGTTTACACCTTTTATCGTAAAATAGTTTGCATCGCTGGTATGTCCAGTAATGAGATCCGCGATATATTTTCTTCCTACTCCAAATTTTTTCTCAACTAGAGAAAAAGATCCTGCAAAGGAGCTGTCGACAATGGATTTGATTGTGTAATCTTCATGAGTAGCTTGGCGATCAGATAGTTGATCTTTTTTAGAGAGAAAATCAGCAGGAATGTTGAGTTCCGAAAGATTGGGCATTACTGTTTCAGTTGAATGAGAAAGAGGGGCGTGTCCCACGTCGTGAAGAAGGCCTGCTAATTTAAAAGTTTCTTTGAGTCTAAGAATATCTTTGTCAAAATGGTGGTGTCTAAATAATCGATCAAAAGCCTTGTCTGCAATATTCATAACCCCGATGGAGTGAATGAATCTAGTGTGTGTGGCCCCGGGGAAGACGTATTCAGAAAGTCCGAGTTGCTTAATATTTCTTAAGCGTTGAAAAAAGTCATCGCGAATGATGGGAATTTCCTCATCTAGGATATGAATTGAGCCATGAACAGGATCGCGAATTTCCATTTTATTTCCTTAGGACGTTTGTGACTTAGTTATTTTTTTGCAATTTCTCGTTATTGGCCTTTAGCCAGTCGATAATCTCAAGTGATTCATGCATGGGGGAGCCATCGATGAAAAGACAAGGGACTGTCTTTTTCCCTGTCGTCTCGAAGAGTTTTTGCATATTGCTTACATCATCATAAATATTTTTGAAGTTAACTTTTATACTGAGGTCATCAAGCGCTTTTAAAACTCTTTGGCAGTAGGGACAAGAATCGAAATAATAGAGATCAAGTGTTGGTGAAGTCATGGAAAACCTTATCGGGTTAAAAGAAAGAGGGCTTCACTTTTGAAGCCCTCTTTTAAAATTTAAAAAAAGACTAATAATCATCGTCATCGTCCAGACTCTCTTCAGTATCTCCAGACTTTTTCCCAAAAGCATATTGCTCGTCTTCATCAAGGTCGCGATTTAAATCTTCATCTTCAGGTTTGTCGAAAGCATCGTTATAACCCCAACCATAAGAGTAAGAGCCTGCGGACTTAACTTCTTCATCTTCTTCAGGATCAAATTCTTCCCCTGCAAAATGACTTTCTTCACCGTCATCATCTTCATCGACAAAATCTTCGTCACCCATGACTTCGTCAACTGTTTCGGCGTCATCTTCTTCACCCAGCAGATCAACCTCCAGTTCGAATTCATCATCTTCATCTAGTATTGGAGCTGCTTTTGATTTTGTTTTTACTTTTGCAACTTGAGTCTTGGAACTCTTGTATTGTTTTATGGCCTCTTCTCTTGAGAGAACCTTTGGTTTTGTCGCTTTTGCTGCTTCTTTTTCTGTTGCTTTTTTAGCAACAGGAGCGGCTTTTTTTGCAGCAGCTTTTTTAGCAACTGGAGCAGCCTTTTTTGCAGCAGCTTTTTTAGCAACAGGAGCAGCCTTTTTTGCAGCAGCTTTTTTAGCAACGGGAGCAGCCTTTTTTGCAGCAGCTTTTTTAGCAACAGGCGCAGCCTTTTTTGCAGCAGCCTTTTTAGCAACAGGCGCAGCCTTTTTTGCAGCAGCTTTTTTAGCAACAGGCGCAGCCTTTTTTGCAGCAGCTTTTTTAGCAACAGGCGCAGCCTTTTTTGCAGCAGCTTTTTTAGCAACGGGCGCGGCTTTTTTTGTAACGGTTTTTTTAGCGGGAGCTTTCTTCACTGGTTTTTTTGCCACGATATTACCCTCTGAATGAGTTAAAATGACTATGAATATTCCTTTAATCAACTGGAATGAGTATATATGGAAAAATTGACTTTTTTCAAGAATTAAAAATCAAGAAAGTAATTTTTATTAATACCGTTTGTAGCGTCATATTCAATCATATTATCTATTCCCACTCCATTAAAATCGGCAGGGATGTCGCCATTTCCATATTCGACTAGAGCAGGTGTCGCCCCGCTATTGTCAGTTTTACCCTTAATCACCTTACTTAGTTGAATGAATTTAGTAGAATAAAAATTACGACGAGTGGAAAAGTTGTCCGAGGAGTCGGCGCTTGAAATTTTTAAGGGGTGTTCATTGAGGGCGCTCGCTCCTTGACCAATTCCTTGACGCTCACCTGGGTAGAAAGCAGTCATTAATTGCTCTGGTTTAAGCTTTAGCCCGAGAGGGCCATTTTCATCATAATAAAGGCCTATGTAATACAGACGACGCTCTGGATTTTCAAATATTTCATCAATAAAACCGACCATCAATTCTACTAGGGGAGTGATATCGCATTCTTTTTTGGCTTTATCGTTAAAAAAATGTCCAAACTTAGACGCCATGTCAGTTTTGCAAGATGGGTCACTTGCTGAAGCTCCACTCAGTAAATTAGGAATTGGCGAGGCGCCAGGTATTCCAGCATTGATATGGATAGATTTTGCGGCCCCTGTTGTATCAGCACTGCTCGTTCCTCCCGCACTGATGGCGTGAATGCTGTTGGCAACATCAAGGAGAGCTTTTAGGTATTGTTCAACAGCTTTTTTATTTGCTCCCATGTATATTTGTACAACCTGCTCGACGCTTTTCCCATTTTCATAGAGCAATCCTGTCCCAACTAAAGGAGCAAAAAGCTTATAAGTAAAACCTACTTGGGAGATGGGGTCTTTTTTAATAACGATAGGAGCAACATTATTTTTGTCGCTGACTTCTTCAAAACTTGGAACGAGGTAGTTGATAGCGTCGTATTTAGTGGCCCTTCTTGCTCGGACAATGGCCGCAAGAACATCATCACCACTAAGAGAGGAGCCAGGAATAACTGTTCCAATACTAGCTTTAAGAGCTTTGAATTGAGAGCTTTGATAAAGGCCAAGTTTAGGAGGCTTGTTTGGATCTGGCGTGATGAATTGGATATTTGTATCTATGAAACTATTTTTTTCAAGCTCATCTTTGCCTGTAAAATCATAAATCATATTTGGAATAGAATAAAAAACGTCACTCGAAGGATTAGGGACTCCTCCTATATTTTTTAGTTCATTATCGACCCAAAAATTCTCTGAATCAAAAGGAATAGGCATTCCAGGTTCAAATACTTTTTTACCAATAACAAGACCGCTCACATAGGAAGGACTTCTTCTATTTGTGTCTCCAACGCGGGCCAAAACGGCAGAGTTACTGGTCTTATCAAAACTAAATAAATGGGGACCAATTCTTCCACCGAAAGGTTTTGCTGCAGCGTAGGCAGTGAGAGTCACTCCTCCTTCGAGATCTCCTCGAAAAGGAGCAAAGAGACCAATAAACTTGCTTTGAGTTTTGACAGCGTAATAAGTAAGAATTCGGGGATTTTTGACAAATCCCATGATGTAGCCTGGAACAGGCATGGCCGTTTTAGAAACTCCACAGGTCGCATCCATCGCTACGTCATCCATTCCTGCATTTTTAACTGTCGTCGTGGCAAAAGTAGAAAACATGGTTGCGAGATTAAGGGGGACTAATTGCAAATCAAGATACTGCTTGGATGTGGCCGGTCTAGATTCGCCGCCAGGGTAAGGGGATATACCTGTAGGGATTAAAAAACCAGAAGCAGACAAAGGATCAACCACCGTAACTTTTGGGGCAATTTCGCTCATTTCAAAATGGCGAGTTAATTCATCATTAGAATTATTGTCTTTGTAAGCGCCACCGCTAAGGTTGCGATACGCAGACCAAAACGCCTTAAGAGGTCTTTCGTTTATTCCGATGTTTGAATTTTGGTTCTGAAGCTCAGATACCGTTTG
>JAGOVS010000014.1 GCA_018060625.1 Bacteriovorax sp.
TACCCACCACTTCTCTTCGTCTTAAAAAGCAACTTCCCTAAAAACGCTTCTACTTTCTCCCGTTGATCCCCTTGCAGCTCAATTTGTCCTTTGAACTCATTTTTAAAAGTTCCACCTGTGCCACAATGATTTTTTAATTTTTTTGCGAGATCTTCGAAATAAGGAGGATTAAAAGGAAGTTCATGAATCACTGTCACCAGCTTTCCGCCGCGCTGATTCTTTTCTAATTTTATTTTGAGAGTCGTTTTTTCGGGGGTAATAGCGACGATATTGTTTAGTGATTGCTTACACTCACATGGGTCTTCACCACATTTTTTGCAAAGTTTTAAATGTGATCCATCACTGGAGTAAACCAGCCTGGATCCGCTATTATTTGACGGTTTATTTTGTTTCATTTTTGCAGTCAATTGATTATTATTTTTGAATCCAAATTCATAAAATTTTAAAAGGAAAGTGACCCAGATGGCAATTGCAAAAAACGCAGAAGAGAGAAAATACCACGTCTACGGCATTGGAAATGCGCTTGTTGATATGGAGTTTGAAGTTGAAGCGGAGTTTCTTAAAGAAGCAGGAATTGAAAAAGGTCTAATGACTTTAGTTGACGAGAGTCGTCAGACGGATATTATCAATACTTTGCACGGAATTCAGCACAAGAGATCTTGTGGAGGTTCTGCGGCCAATACCATGATTGCTGTTTCTCAATTTGGAGGAAAAAGTTTTTATTCATGTAAAGTGGCCAGTGATGAAGTAGGGGATTTTTATTTTAAAGATCTTATGGATAACGGAGTTGATACTAATCTCTCTAGCAGCTCCCTTGAGTCTGGGATCACTGGAAAATGTATCGTTCTCATTACTCCTGATGCTGATCGCACGATGAATACCTTTTTAGGAATCACTCAAACGCTTTCACCAAAAGAATTGATGGAAGAGCAAATTAAAAATTCGCACTACGTATATATGGAAGGCTATTTAGTTGCGAGTCCAACAGGAAAAGAAGCGGCCATTAAAGCGCGTAAGATTGCTGAAGAAAATAATGTGAAAACGGCCCTCACTTTTTCAGATGTCAATATGGTCACTTATTTTGCAGAAGGATTAAGTGAGATGATTGGCAATGGCGTCGATCTGCTTTTTTGCAATGAAGCTGAAGCTTATGCTTATACTAAAACAAATACAGTGGCCGAAGCGGCCGCAGCTCTTAAAAAAATCGCTAAGGCCTTTGCCATAACACTTGGACCAAAAGGGGCCTTCTTGTTTGATGGGGATAAAGAAATTTTTGTCGTGACCACTCCTGTTCAAGCGATTGATACCAATGGGGCAGGCGATTTATTTGCCGGTGCTTTTTTGTACGCCATTAATCACGGAATTTCTTTTGCTGAAGCCGCTAAACTTGGTTGTGCGGCCTCTTCACAACTTGTCACTCAATTTGGAGCAAGACTAAGAAAAGAGCAGGCGCTGGAAGTAAAATCAAAAGTATTATAATTGAGAGGATAGACTTATGAGTCGAGTGTTAGTTAAAAACATTATCGCTGAAAATCTTGTGGATCAAGAAGTAACCGTTAAAGGATGGATTCGCTCCGTTCGTAATTCAAAAAAGTTTTCTTTTCTTGTCCTTAACGATGGATCAAGTCAACATTCATTACAAATCATCGTAGATGAAGTTCTTCCTAATTATGCCGACGTAGCAGGACTTCTTTCGGGATCTGCAGTGGCCGTCACAGGCCTACTGGTTAAAGGTGGCGGAAAAGTTCAGAGTATTGAAATGCAGGCCAAGTCTGTTGAAGTTATTGGACGAGTGGATGAAACTTACCCTCTCCAAAAGAAAGCAACTTCTTTGGAGTTTTTGCGTGAACAGGCCCATCTTCGCATTCGCACCAATACATTTGGGGCCATCATGCGAGTGCGCCACCATCTAGCAATGGCCACCCATGAGTTTTTCTCAAAGCGCGGCTTTTTTTATTTAAATTCACCTATTATTTCAGGAGTTGATGCGGAAGGGGCGGGAGAAATGTTTACCATTTCGACTTTGGCCACTGATATTACCAAATCTCCTAAAACCAAAGAGGGAAAATTAGATTTTTCTAAGGACTATTTTGGGAAAGAAACTTTTCTGGCCGTTACAGGGCAATTAGAAGGTGAGTGTTACGCCATGGGGTTGGGTTCTATCTATACTTTCGGCCCAACATTTCGCTCAGAAAATTCTAATACCACCAGACACCTTTCTGAATTTTGGATGATTGAGCCTGAAGTGGCCTTTGCCGACTTAGATGAGATCGCAGGCCTTGCCACTGATTATATTAAATATCTTATCAGTTATTCACTAGAGCATGCAGCGGCCGAATTAGATTTTCTTTTTTCCAGAGAAGAGTCTACGGCGCCAAAAAATCATTTAGAAGTATTAAAGCATGTTCGCGACTCAAAATTTACTCGTATCACTTACACTGAGGCCATGGAGATCTTATCTAAAGTAGATCCCAAAGTTAAAAAATTTGAGTATCCAACCATTTGGGGGCATGAGCTGCAAACTGAACATGAGCGCTATTTAGCGGAAGAGCATTTTAAAATGCCGGTGATCGTGACGGATTACCCCAAAGAGTTTAAGGCCTTTTATATGAAGCTTAATACTGATGGAAAAACAGTTCGGGCCATGGATATTCTCGTTCCTGGAATTGGAGAAATTATTGGGGGCTCTCAAAGAGAAGATAATCTAGAGAAGCTCACAAAAAGAATGGATGAGATGTCTATGCAGCAAGAACCGCTTTGGTGGTATTTAGATCTTCGCCGTTTTGGTTCTGTGCCTCATGCGGGCTTTGGTCTTGGTTTTGAGCGTGCTCTTATGTATATCACGGGAGTGAATAATATTAGGGATGTTATACCTTTTCCAAGAACGCCGAAAAATTGCGATTTTTAAAAAAGATTTTATGAAGGCCGACCTCTTTAAAGAGGTCGGCCTTTTTTTTTAATTTGTTGGTTTATTGCCGCTCGAGTTGTTACCTCGAGGCCGTCGGCGCTGATTAGAGTGACGTGATTGATTTCGGTTATTATTCTGATCATTTTGAGCAGGTCTTTGATTTTGCTTGGAATGATCGTGTTTGGGGTTTTTTAAGTCTTTTGACTCCGCTTGAAAGGTATCCTCGAACTCTTCAAAGTTATCATTTCTTTTAATGAATTCAGCATCTTTTTCATTGAGTGCTTTTTCTTTAGTCGCAATGGAATTGTGCTCTAAAAACGTTTCAGAGCGTGCCTGGTCTTCGGCCGTCATTCCGATGACGGCCTGAGTTTCATTGATAATATTATCGAAGTATTCAGGGAATTTATAATCATTTCCAAGATCTGATTCTCTGCCTTTATATTGGTTAACAGCATAGCGTCTTCTGATTCCGGTATCTGTGAGCATTTCAAATTGTTCAACTAAGATATTCAGCTTTTGAACTTTTCCTTTGTCCCCGCCAACCGTGCGGATAAAAGAGCCTTCACGAGGGAGGTTTTTCCTTTTGTCAGTATAGACATCATCTTCATAACGAATACAGCATTTGATTTGTCCACAAACGCCATTGAGTTTCGTTGGGATTAGGGCAAGGTTTTGATTTTTTGCCATTTTAATAGAGACGTTACCGTAATTTTTTAAAAAGGTAGAGCAACAAGTTTGCAGACCACAGGCACCTACGGAGCCCAGAGCTGCAGCTCTATCGCGAACAGAGATTTGGCGAAGTTCGATGCGCATTTTTAATTCATAGACTAAATCTTTAACAAGGTCTCTAAAGTCTACTCTGGCCGGGGCATTGAAATAGAAGACGGCCTTTTTCCCAAATTGGGTAAATTCGACGTGAGTGAGAACCATGTCTAATTGGTAGCGCTCAATGAGGTGAATGCAGATGACTTCTGCCTTTTTTTCAGAATCACGGAATTCAATTTGTGCTTGAATATCTTCTGGGCCTGCAACTTTAGCGATGGAGCGCACGGGAAGCATCGATTTATTAAATTGAACTTCATAGGGAAACGAGTTGATATAGCCAACAGTGATTCCTCGATCGCTCATGGCAAGAACTTTCTGGCCATAAGAAAATCGTCTTTTTCCAACGAGAAAAGGAAAAGATCTGGCATTTCCGGGGAATCGAACTCGAACCATGGTCAGGAGTTCACCTTCTTTAAAACGAGAACTCTCTTTATCTTCAACTTCTTTTTGTTCTTCTTCACTTGAAAAACGAAGAGACTCGTCGTTTGAAGAATCATCGTTAAAAGTATCGTTGTTGTCTATGATTTCAATTTCTAGGCCCTCTTCAAGGTCCTGTTGATTACTTGGGCTCAGTTGCATATGTTATTTCACTATTCGTTAAAGTATCGTTAAATACTAAATATTATTTCGTTTTTTGCCTTTTTTGTCTAGGCCCGTGGCATAAGAATATGGGGAGTTTTCAAGGGAAAAATACAGACAGTCTAGAAACTTTAGAATTATTAAAGGCGCTGGATTTTTCATAGGCCGAAAGAGCGTCAAGGAGATCACTTAAACTTTGGAAAGAGTCGTTGGGGGCCCTTGAAGCAACTGTCGTTAAGTGTTCACTGATTTTTGACTCAATAAATGCCTTTTCTTCATGGGCACTGGCCTCTTTGGCCGCCTTGAGTTGTTGAATTAAATCTTGTGGATTCTGAATGTTTAATCCAAAAGTGGGAGAGGTCTGTTTTCCCTCAAGGGAAGTTATTTTGAGTTTGACAGCACGACTTGCGACAGTAGGAAGAATGGACGAATCATGAGGGGCGAGAAGGAAGAGACAATATTCACTTCCTAATTCTTCAAAAACTTTAAGAAGTTTGTTTGATACAATGACTGAGAGATCTTGAGCATCAAAAATGAAAATAAACTTTTTAGGAAGTTTTAGCGGGCGATAATGAATAAAATGTAAAAACGATTTAATGGCCGGAGAGTCTACTTTGTATTCATTGGATTTGTCATCTTTATGGACTTTTAAAATATCGGGGTGGTCAGCAAGGGGAGTGATTTTTTTTATAAAACTCTCAACCCATTCTTCGGGCGAAAGAGTGTTTGCTTGATACGTGAGCAAGTAGAGAGAGGCAAGAAGGCCATCTTGGTATTTATGGAAAAGAGTCGTTATAAGTCTTTCATCAAGATGATTCATTCTTCAAAAGACTCGGTTTTGCTGTTGATAAGTTTTTCCATTGTTCCAAGAATTAAGTGAGTGACTTGATCTAAACTTCCTTCAGCGTCGAGTTTTAAGATACGATGAGGGAAAAGCTCATGCATTAGATCATAACCTACCACTAATTTTTTATAAAATTCAACTCCCTTGGCTTCAAAATAATCTTTGGGAGCATTTCGCATTTTTTGTCTTTTCTCAGAAGTCTCAACATCAATTCGCAAATAAAAAGTAAGATGAGGAACTAAATTAAGCGGAAAAATGTTGTGAATTTCTAATACCTCGGCGACTCCTAGACCTCTCGCATGTCCTTGATAAACTAAAGAGCTGTCGATATAACGATCACAAATGATAACGGTATTTGGAGTAGAGAGCTCCTTCATAATGACTTCAGTGAGAAGCTGAGATCGTGAAGCAGCAAATAAATGGGCCTCAGCAAGGGGGGTGATTTCGGTTTTTGTTTCCAAAATCGCCGAACGCAATTTTTCACCAAAGGGAGTCCCGCCTGGTTCACGTAAAATGAGAACGCGGAAATGTCTCTCTTCGAGATATGTTTTAAGTCTTGTTATTTGAGTTGATTTTCCTGCCCCTTCAATTCCTTCAAAGCTTAAAAAGAATGACCCCGGAAAGGCCGGCGCACGAAACGAGTTTAAGAGTTCGTGAGTTATCTCTTTCATAATGATCCTATGATAAAATGTTTCTGGAGAACTTTACCAAAAAATCAAGCGATAGAGCAAGGATTCCCTTAGTGAGAGACCTCTTGATTGAAGAGAGTGTCATTTTCAGTTGGGGAAGTAGGTTCTCCGGCATTATTATAATTTTCTTTTGAAACTTGAGACCTCACAGGGTCTAACTCCATGGGCGCCACATTATCGTAAAAGTAATTAGTGTCGTCAACGGTGCTTCCTTCAGGAGAGGCAGAGCTATCTCGAAATTTTTGCGAGTCCATAAAGGATTTTTTTGCAGCTGGGCGAACGGGATGCAAGGCTCTTGTTTTGAACTTTTCGGCCCGTCCTTGATCGTTGATGCCATTGTCTCGTTTTGGTGGATCATTTTTGGGAATAGAAAAATCTTGAGTTGATTCAACGGGAGTGAGCATCTCTGCTTGCTCACCAAGACTTGAGGTCTTCTCAAGGCCTAAGGGTGAGCTTAGATGGGACTTAATAGACATGAGAAAATAAAAGATTCCTACAAGAGAAGCAAAAAAAAGCCATTTGTAGACAGATGTAGAGTGGGCCTTTTTCGTCATCTCTTCTTGATAAGAGAGACTGTGCTCTCTTTCAATTGTTTTTCCGCGTTTGAGATTCCCCAAAAAAGCAAAAGAAGTCATGGCCTCTGTGGCACTTCCTAGGTCGTGAACGTGAGTTGATGGTTTGTTAATGACATCCTCATTAGGCATGCTTGGAAGTTGATTACTGGCCTTAAGGGATCTTCGATCGAGTTCATCAACTTGAAAGAGTTTTATCCACGAATGGCCGGCATTAAAAGAGACCATGTCACTTAAAAGGACTTCTTTATGATCGACCATTTCTAAAAGCTTGGCCTTGGTGAAGGGGCCATTTTTTTGCCCTTTTTGAAGGACATAAAATGTAGTGCTCTCTTCTTCTGTAAGTGAATGAGTGGAGACAAGTTGAGGTTTTCTTCTCTGGAATGAGGGATGCTCATAAAGGCTTCGCCATTCTATAGAGTCAATATTTTTAATAAAGTAATCTTTTGCTTCATCTTCATGCTCGAAAACATAGGCCTTTAGATCAAAAAAGGAAATGAATCCAAGGGAAGATCGCTCATCTTTGATTTCATAGATATGTTCGCGATTCTTTATTGTGTTTAAAATTTCTTTTTCAGAAAAAATAATATCTTTAAGATATGTTTGTAAAACAGCTAAGTTGTTGGAGGCCATTTTTATTATTCCTGATGCATATCCATTGTTTGGATGGTTGTACTCAGGTGTTTATCGGCAATAAGTATATAAAATTGAGAGAAAAAAGGTCGGTTCGAAAACCGACCTAATAAGTAAAGATTAAAGAGAGAGATCTAAGTAAATGGCCAATTCAGGGTAGCTTGCTTTCTTAGAAAAGAGGCTTTTACTGTCAGAAGCGTGGATGATGTCACTACCAAGCTCGAAAGTTATAGAAGCATTTTTGTTGTGGGCATAAGTAACCCCAACATAGTGTTCGAAATAATCATCTTGCCCGTAAGTAAAGTCAGCAGAGTGGTAATACTTGAGTTGATAGTAGGGGTAAATTTGTCATTTAGGGCATAACTTAAGTAAGCAAGGTTCATTTCATGAGTAATGCTCAACTCATTTTTAACCCCAGGCTTGCTCCAGTTTGACGTATTAATATTGATGTCGTCATTGAACATATAAGAGAGCTTCTCTGTCAGTTGTAAATTGATGGTCGGGATAAGTTCAAGTCCATGTTCCCAAGTAGAAGCTGTTGATTTTTTTGGGTCGTTATAGAGGTATTGAACAAATAATGAACCACTATGGGTTCCATAAGTTTTCGACAGAGTCGCAAAGGCTCGGTAATTTCCATAGACGTCAGGAGAAACACTATTGTTAAAATCTCTTCTTCCCACACCGGCGTCTAGCTTTAGGCCATGCTCTTTTTCTACAAGAAGATTTTTTCTCGTCACTGTAAATAACGATCGGTAGTAGTTATTAATAAAACTTCGGCGTCCAGGGGCCGGTTGATCTGAGTATTTGAATTCTCCAGTGGCCAACACTTGCCAATTTTCATTTGGTTTATAGATCAGCGTTGGGTTGTGCATAATTTTAATATCGCCTATCGCGTGATCATCTTCATTGGCACTTTCTACATCTCTTCTCACGAAGTAATATTCTCCATGATAACTTGCGGAAAAATGATCTTTTAAATACTTTAAACTTTCTTCTGAGGAAGGCATGCTTTGAGCAAAAGTCTCTCCAGAAAGAATGATGGCGGTGACGAGTAAAATCTTTGCGTACATTGAAATGGCCCCTCTGTTTTGGCGTTATGCGCTTAATATTTATATTGCAATGTGTATTACGTAGTCATTTTCAGTTAAGAAATGAAAGGTCATTGTTATGCTTTTTACTCAAGAATACAACGCTCTCTTGAAAGGGTGACAAAAAAACTTCACAAATGTAAGAACTGGTAAGAAATGAGAGAAAAAGTGAGCCTTTGCCTTTTTTTTAATGCTCTTTTGATAGGCCACAGTGACAAGCTGGCCCTGGTCTGCGATTCTTGAGATCTATGTCACATCTTTATTTTATTTTACTTCTTCTATTAGCGGCGATCTCTCGCACTCCGTTGGCCTTATTTTTGATCGTAATCAAGAGTCTCATTCCGGCCCTCAGGAAGCGTTTTGTCTTTGAGAGAAAAAATTTTATAGAAGAGGAATGTCGCTCTTTTAGAAAGGATTGTATTGTCGCAGATTACTGTTTTGAAATTTCTTCTGAGGGAGAGTTGGAGCAAGTTCGTCCCGTTATTGAGAAGTTCTTGAGTGACAAAAAGCATGTTGAATTAATTTTTTCCTCACCTTCTGTTGAGAGTAAGTGCTTAAAGATGGCCCAAGAACATAAGGGCCTATTGCGCGTCTTTCGCTTGCCTATCGTGACTCATTCCTTTTTTTTTCAAACGGCCCAGCGATGGATGAGTGCTCGTAAGTTTATTTTTTGTCGATATGATTTTTTTCCAGAACTTTTAATACTTAAGTTTTTTGGGAAAAAATTTATTCTCCTTTCTGCTGCAGCTAAAAATCCTTCTTGGTTTAAAAAGGAAGTCTATCGATTATTTGATGTTTTTGTCGCGGCAAATGCACGCGAAGAGCGCTCTTTTAGGGCCTTGTATGGGCAAGATGTTCAAAAAAAGATTTTTCATTTTGATTTTAGAATTCCACGAATTTCAGAGCGCATTCAAAAAGCGCCGGAAACCCTTAATGCACATGTTGACTTGAGTGCTTACCTTGCTTTTTTGCAAACGTTGCCTGCTTCAAATAAACTCATTATGGGTAGTGCTTGGATAAGTGATTTTGGCATCCTTAAAAATGATAAACTTTTAGAAGCGATTAAAACGGGATCTCTTCATCTTTTGATTGTTCCGCATGATCTCAGACCCCAATCGTTTAATGAAATGAAGGTCTTCCTTAAAAACCTCTTAGGGGAGATTCCCCTTTTTGAAATGTCACTAAATTCAAGTCAATTTAATCCTTCTATTCCAGGAGTCGTTCTGCTCAACAAGAGTGGAGTCCTCTGCGAATTATATACGAGATTCGCTTCCGCTTATGTTGGAGGAGGATTCGCTCGATCGATTCACTCTGTTTTAGAGCCCTATTTGTGTGGGGCGCGTGTCTATTGTGGACCTAAAATAGAGCGCTCAACAGAATATGATTTTATTGCCGAAACCTCCCCCAAGGAAATACATCTTCTCAATGATCCCGAAACATTTTATAATCTATTTATAAGTAACGCTCAACATTCGCCTGACTTAAAGGCCCGTGAGTCGCTATTAAACGAGGCAGAGTCAAAAATGGAATCGATCATTCAAGAGATAAGAGTATGTTAAATAATGAAATTGATTACGCTCTAGTGGGTCACAATTTTATCACTTTTCTTCTCTCCATAGGGCTTTTGGGGCGGGGAAAAAAAGTTTTAGTCCTCGATGATGATCGTTTTAATTATGGTGATTTTTTTACGAACTCCTTGACTCTTCTCGATGTGGAGCTTCTGCGTTCATGGGGAGAATTGAGTGATCTTGCTCCACTGAAAAAGATAGATGACTACCTCAGTCCAACATCTGTTTATTTTAGCATTGGAAAAAAACAGGTGGTCTTAGGTGACACTCCTATGAGCAATTACCGGGAACTTTGTCGCAAGTTTCCTCATCTTTTCATGAATGATAAAACAGGCCCTTTTAAGCAGGGAGAAGATTCAATCACTTTTGATGAGAACTTTAAAGAATTTTGCTCAAATGTCACAAAAATTATTTTTCAAGAGAAAAAATCTCACAAAATTTCTAAACTCTTTGAGATGTCTATACCGTCCGATCTTCTTTATCATTTTCAGTTTTTCTTTTCACATTTTTCTAAAAAAGAGGAAATGAGCGAAAAAGAAAGAGGAGAGTTTAATACGCTCATTTTTACAACCCGTGGCTTTTTTCAAGGCCGACTTTCGACAACAGGTTCTCGCTCAGAGATCATGCATTTATTTTTTTCTCTCATCTCTCCTTATTTTAAGTTTGATCATGAAAGACTTATCACTGATTTATTGGCCGTGCATCAGGCGGCAGGTGGGGATTTTAAAAAATTAAATTTGGCGGATTTAAAATTTCAAAAAGGATTGGTGAAAAGTTTTGAATTAGAGAGCCTCAGTGGACTTATCCGTCCAAAGAAGATGGCCTTCATCGGGGGATATCCAGTCGGACTTCCTATTCGACTTAAGACTTCTAGTGCTTCCTATAATTGCTTGAATATTGAAGTAGAATTTCGAGACGCTCTTCCTGAGTTGCTCCAGCAGAAAAAATTACTTTTTTCTTCACCTATGAAAATAGGGACGGATCGTCCTTTTTGGGAGGCGAATTTTAAAGAAAAAAGCGCTATCTTTAATTTTATCATGACCAAGCGAGAGGGAGTGAAAGTTGATTTTGTTAAAGAGCGAGTGATAAATGATTTGCAAAATGATCTTATTTATCTTTTTCCAGAATATCATTTTATAGTCGATACTCTAGAGATGAAATTTACACTTGATGTCTTTATTGAGGATAAAAACTATCAGGCCAATAAAAGACTTGAGGCATCGCTAGGATCCAAATTCGTTCACGTCTTAGAAGACTCTGCCCCTTTGATTTTTAGAAGACTTAAAAATGTGCTTTATTTTGGGCCATACAACGAAGATGCTCTTGGGACATTTTCTTCTCTGATTGAAATCAAAAAATGGAGAGAAACCCTTTGAAATTTTTCAGAAATGATCAAATGGGACAGACTGGAGTGGAGTACATCCTTATGCTCCTTGTGATGGTTACAATTATCTCTTCACTCCTTATAACGATTAAAACCAAATACTTAGGCGATATGACAAAGTGTGACAAGGCCCCTAACAAAGGGACCCTCCTTTGTCGCATTAGTGCCATTTTTGACTCTCAACAAGACAAGCGATTTCAATACTTTCCCTTTAAAAAGTAAAAAAAATTGACACTGACCTGTTATAATTACACGACGGGTCAATAGTTACTGTGAATCTTTTCACCTCTGATAGTATTGAGGGGAAATAGGATTTAATGATTAAGACCTGCACCTGTTGATGAGTGCCTGTCTTTAATACCGAGGAGTGATTATGAAAGGAATAGTTGAAAAAAGAAGACTAACATTTATGAGTTTATTTTTGGCAACGGCCCTCGTTGCAGGAATCCATACTCCAAAGCTTCATGCTCAAGATGACATGCTTGATGAGGCCGACGATGCTCTTTTGATGGATGATATCAACCTTGAAGGTAAGCTTTCTCCTTCAGAGCGTCTTCGTCAAAGAAGAGAAAAACTCGAAGAACGCAATAAGGTCATGGTTGAAAAAAAGATAGAAGATATCCGAGTAAAGCAAGAAATTGAACTGACCAATAAACTTCAAGATGCTTTTGGCAAAAGTTTGAATAATTTAAATGAAGATAAAGTTCAGGTCTCCCAAGCAGCGCCTATTGCCCCGCAGCCGGTAGTGGCCCCAGTGGCAGTGGTAGAAACCAAAATCATTGAAGAGGCCCCAGCTCCAGTCAAAGAAGAGAAAAAATCCAAAGTAATACCTTTTCTTGGAGGATCGTCTCTAAAGGGAGATCGCATTGATTTTGAATCAAAGTTAAACATGGGAATTGCTCTTGAGACACAAGTCCTCTCCCAAGTGAGCGTAGGCATGGGGGTTGGTTATTCTTCTTTAGATATTACCGATGTCGCCAATCATTTTTTGAATACGGGAATCCAGTATGGCCAGTCTTATTACAATAACTATTATAATAGTTTTGGAGCTGGGAGAAAGATGTCGTATGATAGATTAACCCTCGAGGCCAACAGTAAATTTTTCTTAACAGTAGAATCGAGAATAAAACCCTTTGTTGGTGCAGGTCTGAGCTATAATCGCTCAAATCTAAAATATGAGGACTCGGGTAATGGTTTTTCTTATAATAGTATTAATTATGGAAGCGAAGGATATTCCTCAACTTCCATCGGAGCTTCGGCAAAATTAGGGGCAGAAGTTGACTTTAGTGAGACCGTTGGACTTAATCTTGATCTTACTTATTCCAAATCTTTGAGTTCAGGGATTTCAAATAAGGCCGACGTCTCAATGATTAATCCTGACCAAGCTCGTCTAGAAAATGTAACGAAGTCGATTCAAGATTCGGACATTACGAGTATCGCTGCTGGAGTTATTATTAGATTCTAAGATTTTTTCTTACAGAGATTATTTTTTTAAAGGCGCTCCTTCGAGCGCCTTTTTTTTTATCGAATAAAGCATTTCCTTTACTGATGAATTTCCCTTAGAATTTAAACATATTCAAACGAGATCCCAAAAATTCAGTGGAGTAAATTATGTCAATGAAAGACGTGTACATTGTCGATGGAAAAAGAACCCCTCAGGCCAAAGCAGGTCTGGATTTAAAAGATGTTCAAGCTCCTTATTTAGGCGCTTATCTTGTGAAGCACTTAATAGACAATACTGAAATTCCGATGGATTGTGTGGATGAGGTCATTTTTGGGAATACGGGAACTCCTGCAAAGTATCCAAACGTAGGACGAGTCATTGCTCTAGAAGCAGGTTTACATAAAAAAACATCAGGATATTCTGTTCACCGCAATTGCGCTTCAGGAATGGAAGCCGTTAGTCAGGCGTATTTAAAAATAGCAAGTGGGCGCTGTGATGTCATTGTCGCAGGAGGTGTTGAGTCGATGTCGCAAATGCCACTTATGTATAATAAAGAGATGACGGATCTTTTTGCTCGATTAATGAAAGCAAAAACAGTAGGTGATAAACTTTCGGCCATGAGTGTGTTTAGACCCCATTTCCTCACGCCGATTGTCGCGATTGAGCAAGGTCTCACTGATCCATTTTGTGGACTTAATATGGGGCAGACAGCTGAGCTCCTAGCACGAGAACTCAATATTACCCGTGAAATGCAAGACACTTTTGCCAATCACTCCCATCAAAAAGCTGTGGCAGCAACAAAATCTGGAAAATTTAAAGACGAAATTCTCCCCATCACAATTGGTGGTGGTTTAAATAAACTGTTAGTTGATGATGTCGGGCCCCGAGATAATTCAACAGTTGAAGGGCTAGCTAAAATGAAGCCCTATTTTGAAAAAAAATCCGGTACCGTGACAGTTGGAAATAGTTGCCCAATTACTGATGGTGGATCAGCTCTTCTCTTTGTTTCTGAAGAGGCCGTGAAAAAATATAATTTAAAACCAATTGCCAAGTTAACGGATTATCATTTTCATGGATTGGAACCTGAGAGAATGGGGATGGGACCTCTTCTGGCGATGGATGGAGTGATGAGAAGAACGAATTTAGGTTTGAGCGATTTTGATCTCTTTGAGCTGAATGAAGCCTTTGCCGCTCAAATCCTTGCGGTTTCCATTGCTCTAAAAGACAAAGAAGTGGCGGCGCGCTTTAATGTCGATAAGGCATGGGGAGAGTTAGATTGGAGTAAAGTGAATGTTAATGGAGGAGGTATTGCTCTGGGACATCCTGTTGGATCGACAGGATCGCGCTTAATCGTCACTCTCATTCACGAATTAAAAAGAAGAAAAGGTCGTTTTGGTCTTGCTTCTTTATGTATTGGTGGTGGACAAGGCGGAGCAGTCGTTGTGGAAAATCTTGTTCGTTAATTGAAAAATTTAATTTGTAAAAACGAGAGAGCAAAATATGTCATATAAAAGAATTAGTTTAGAATATAAAAACAATATTGCTTATGTTGGTTTTGGATTTAACAGCACTCGCTCAATGACGACATTAGATCTAGAAACCATGGGTGAGCTTGCCTGCATTGTGGAAGAGCTCCATGGCAAAAGTAGTGAATTGACAGGAGTTATTTTCTTTTCTCATAAAGATAACTGTTTTTTGGCCGGGGCAGACATTACATTGATCGCCTCTTTAAGCACTGAAGCTGAAGCAGCTGATAAATCGGAACAAGGACAAAATATCTTTAATCGCATTGAAGACCTGAGTATACCCACCATTGCTTGCGTGGATGGCGTTTGTTTAGGGGGAGGTCTTGAGCTCTCACTTTCTTGTAAAACGATTTTAGCCTCTCATTCACCTAAAACCTCTCTTGGTCTTCCTGAAGTAAAACTGGGAATTATTCCAGGATTCGGTGGGACTTATCGTCTTCCTAAAAAAATTGGACTTCCAAATGCTTTAGACATGATTCTAACAGGCAAAACACTGCGTGCAGATAAGGCCAAAAGAATGGGGCTTGTCGCAGAGGTTTATCCTAAAGAAAATCTACTAGCGATGGCGCCCAAATTTTTTAACCGTAAAGAGGATCATCATTCTCTTAAAGATTCTGTAAAAGAATTGGCCACTGAGAATTTCGTGACGAGAAAAATTATTTTCCAAAAAGTTCGTGAAAGTGTTTTGAAGAAAACGAATGGTTTTTATCAGGCCCCACTAAAGATTCTCGACGTCATGGACTCAGGAATGATGAAGGGGCGCACGAGTTATTTGGCCGCAGAGGCCCAGGCCTTTGGTGAACTCGCTATTAGCGAGCAAAGTAAGAATCTTCAGCATATTTATTTTATGTCTGAGTCAGTAAAGAAATACAATGGGGTTAAGGGCACAAGGCCTCTACCCGAACTTGATCGCGGGGCCGCTCTTGGCGCTGGTACGATGGGCGGAGGGATTGCGTGGTTGATGGCCGAAGCAAGCATGCATCCTATTATGAAGGATCTTACTGTAGAGGCCCTTAATTTGGGGCTTAAGCAATCATCACAGAATTTCGGTGGTGCTCTTAAGAGAAAAAAAATTACTCCAGATGAATTTGAAAGAAAACAGCGCTCTATTACTGCCCAGCTGGATTACAGTGGATTCCAAAAAGTGGATTTAGTCATTGAAGCTGTTGTTGAGAATATGGACATTAAAAAGAAAGTTCTTGCTGAAACGGAAAAAAATGTTCAACGAGATTGTCTTCTGACTAGCAATACCTCATCTCTTTCAGTTGAAGAGATGGCCAAGGCCCTAGAGCTTCCAGGCCGTTTTGCTGGATTGCACTTTTTTAATCCAGTTCATCTTATGCCATTGGTGGAAATCGTTGTACACAGTAAGGTAGATCCTGAAACGGTTGAAGCGCTTTACAAATGGGTTTTGCGAGTGAAGAAAACACCTGTTGTCGTTAAAGATGGACCGGGGTTTTTGGTCAATCGTATTTTAATGCCGTATTTAAATGAAGCGGGTTATCTGCTTGAAGAAGGCGTCTCTGTAAAAGATCTTGATCAGGCCGCTCTCAATTTTGGTATGCCAATGGGGCCTTGTCGCCTTTTGGATGAGGTCGGAATTGATGTGGCCGTAAAAGTGGCCAAAGTCATGTATGAAGGCTTAGGAGAGAGAGCTCATCCTACAAAGGCCTCTGCTAAATTAGCGGAGAAGAATTTTTTAGGAAAGAAAACGAGCAAAGGTTTCTATCTATATGATGAAAAAGGAAAAGTGGCCGGAGCTAATTTAGAAGTTGAAGAGCTATTGCCTAAAGAGAAAAAGAAGATGAGTGAGGCCGATCTTCAAATGCGACTTTTTCTTCCAATGATTAATGAAGCGGCAACGATTTTAAAAGAAGGAATAGTGGCATCTGCTTCCGAAGTGGACCTAGGACTTATATTCGGAATTGGATTTCCTCCTTTTAGAGGGGGGCTTCTTCGTTATGCAGATGCAGAAGGTTTAGATAAGATATTGGCGGCGCTTAATCACTTTAGTGAGACTGTAGATAAAGAGCGCTATCGGCCGAGTGATTATTTAGAAGCTCTGGTTGAAAGTAAGACAACTTTTTATGAAAAAACTCGATAATCGTGTTTCTCACTTATCTTAAGTATTTTTTCTTTTATATTGTTTCTGCTAAAAATCGCCAACGACTGCTTATTTTAGCGGTCGTTGGGCTTTTTATTTCATCATTTGCTCTTATTGTTTTGCAAAGTACGATGGGGGGACTTCAAAATAAATTAATGGAGAGATCCAAGGCCGTAGTTGGCAAGGCGACTCTTCTTTTTAAATTGCCCGACAATGATCCTCTTCTTAAGGGCCTTGAAAAGCGCTTAAAAGACGCTCACTTTATTTATAGCAAAGAATATGAGATCGAGTTGCTCTTGCGCTATCAAAGCTTAATAACTCCTGTCATCGTCCATGGGATAGATCAATCTGGATTTGTGCCAAAGTTTTTAGCGAGCAGAGATAGGTTTGAATCAATGATTCCTACTGAACTTGCTTACAAAGTAGGTGTGGCCCCTCCGGAGAGTTTACAGCTGATTTCTCCTTCTCACGTGGATGAGCTAATGGGCGATATACCTCGAGGCCAAACCATAAAGGTGGATCGAGTGTTTAGTACCGATGTCCCGGAGATCGATTTATATCATTTGTGGGTGCGTTTACCATTGATTCAAAATCTCATTCAGGGAAAATTAATTAATCGCATTCGCATTTATAATCAAGGTGATTTTAAAAGTTTAAAAAAGGACCTACCTTCTTGGGTTCAATTAAAAACGTGGGAAGAGGAAAATAGCACACTGGTGTGGGCCCTTAACCTTGAGAGCACCGTTATGGTTTTTTTATTTGCCACCATGACTTTACTTGTTTCACTCTGTATTTCTTCGGGACTACTTATTTTCTTTAATAAGGTAAAGACAGATCTTTCCAGCTTTTGGATTTTAGGCGCCTCATTTGATCAACTCAATCGATCCACCAAGTATTTTTTGCATATGATGAGTTTTCTCTCTATTGCTATGGGGCTTATAATGGGGCTCGTTTTTCTTTATTTCTTTGATCGTTTTGCCCCTGAAATTATGCCAGATGTTTTTGTCGATAGGAAAATCCCTATTTTGATTACGGTTAAAGGTCTTCTTATTTCTTTTTTAGTGCCTTATGTGATTGCATCTTTTTTTGTGAGTTTTGCACTTTCGCAATTTAGACGTGAACATAATCTTTTGGATCATGTTCGCTCAATCAGTTAAGTTTGATTTGTAATGAATTTTATAAAAATATAAGGAAGATGAAATGGACTTCACCTCAATAATAACAAACCAGCGCATGCAAGTTCTCATCGCAGAAAATTTCAATCAAGTCATTAAACAGGCCTTAGGTGTCGATTCTACTTTAATTGAATATAAAATAGTCGAAGATAAAAATGAGGTTGAAACCAAGGCCTTTGGATTATTAAGGTATTTTTTCAGTAAAAAATCCTACTTTCTCATTGTCGGATCTTCAGATGAGAAAACCATTGATTTTTTTAAATCAATAGAGACCTCAAAGCTTCTTGATCTGGAAACACGGCTTCTTAATTCACTTGACGAGTCTATAGTCGAAGTGGTTAAGGCCTTAAATAACAATATTGAAATGAAATCGACCTTAGTGGTTCCAGAAGATCAGGTTGGAATTTTTAACACCATTGAGGTCACTCAGTCATTTAAAGTAAAATTATCCATTAACAATCAGCTGATTTGTATTGAAGTACCTCTCGCTTCAAAAGCTTATCTATCCTCAGCTTTACTTCAAAAAACGGGCCTTAGTGATCAATCAAGAATTTTAATCGTAGATGACTCAAAATTAATTCGTCTTATTTTAAAAAATTATTTATCGGCAGCAGGTCTTCTCTTTATTGATGAGGCCATCGATGGGAAGGAAGCTCTCCAAAAGATAAAGAAAACGCTGAATGGATATCACTTAATTGTGGCCGATTGGCATATGCCTGAAATGAATGGGTTAGAACTTTTAAGAGAAGTTCGCTTGAATCCAGTGACCAAGTCTACGCCTTTCATTTTGGCGACTTCAGAACAGAAGAAAGAGGAAATTTTAGAGGCGGTTAAACTCAAGGTCTCTGGCTATGTCGTTAAGCCCTATAGCGCGGAATTACTTTTTAAGTCGGTGAAGTCTGTGATTGACAAGAGTGGTCATTAAGATGCAAGCACAATCTCAGTGATTATGCTCGCAATCCTGCAAAAAATTAAACTTTAAAATTCTTAAGTCCCGCAAACGCCTTATTTTTTAACTCTGGGGCCTGGGGAATATTGATAGGAGCTCTTTGCCCTGAAGATCCTCTCGACGTTGATCCCTGAGTGCTTGAACTCGTTGTCGAGCGATTGACTTCCGCTCCTTTTTTGGCCGTCAAAGAAATGCGACCTCTTTCATAATCCACTTCTAGAACTTGCACTTTAACTTCTTGGCCAACTTTTAGCGCCGTCATGGCATTTTCTACAAATGTGTCTGAGATTTGAGAGACATGCAAAAGTCCATTTTCTTTTATCCCAATATCAACAAAAGCGCCAAACTGGGTGATGTTCGTTACGAGTCCTGGGTACCATTCACCAACTTTTAAATCACCAATTTTAGAGATGTCTTTTCGATACTCAAAGGATTTAAATTCAGTTCTTGGGTCTTGTGAAGGGGCCTTGAGAGATTTAACAATATCATTAAAAGTAAATTCACCAAGTTCTTGTCTGAAGGAGTGATCTCTTTCTAGTTTTGCAATGAGATCTTTGTCACTTATAAGGTCTTTGAGCGAAGTGGCATTTTTCAAGGCCCACGCAGTGAGCACGCCATAGCGCTCAGGGTGAATAAATGTTCCATCGAGAGGCTCTTCCCCATTATAGATACGAAGAAACCCTGCTGCTTGCTCAAAAATCTTCGCGGAAAAGCGAGGGACTTTTAAAATCTCAGCGCGGTTTTTAAAGCCTCCATTTTGCTCGCGGAATTTAATGACATTGCTCGCAAGCGTGGGGCCGATTCCAGAGACATAAGAGAGGAGAGGGGCCGAAGCAGTATTTAAATCAACACCAACAAAATTCACGCAAGACTCAACGACGCCTTCAAGAGATTTTTTTAAACGCGCCTGATTGACGTCGTGTTGGTATTGACCAACACCAATCGATTTAGGATCGATCTTGACGAGTTCAGCCAATGGATCTTGAAAACGGCGAGCAATAGAGATGGCGCCTCTTACTGTTGGATCTTTATCGGGGAATTCTTCCCGAGCAATATCGGAGGCCGAATAAACTGAAGCTCCTGCTTCTGAAATAAGAGTAGCGTTAACCATTCCAGATTTAACGGAGCTAACATTTTGTTGAATGAACGTCAGAGTCTCTCTTCCATACGTTCCAGAACCAATAGCGATATGGGAGACTTTAAATTGCTGGATGATGGCCTCAAGAATAGTTGCCGATTCTTTGACTTTCATTTGCGGCTCATGAGGGTATACCACACAGTCTGCTAAAAATTTTCCAGTGTTATCGACAATCGCGATTTTACAACCAGTTCTCACTCCAGGGTCAACACCAATAACGGATTTTGGGCCGAGATAGGGTTGAAGTAATAGATTTTTTAAATTAATCCCGAAAACACTGATGGCCGTTTCATCTGAAACTTTTTTTAGTTCTGATTTAATCTCAAGATCAAGACTTGGATGAATGTAATTGAGATAAGCTTTTTTAGCGGCCAATTCTAAATCTGTAAGGCAACCTAAGTTGGAGCGATCAAAAAACTTTTTCTTCAAAAGTCCCAGGGCCACCTCTTCTGGAAATACAACATCTACTTTTAGCGTTTTTGAAGTCATTCCTCTTCTCATGGCAAGAAAACGGTGTGAAGCTTTTGCTTCTTTTAGGTCAAAGGCCCTTTGGGAGAATTCAAAATAGTCTTTATATTTGAGCCAATCTTTATCCTCTTGTTCTGCTTTATCTCTTTTTGTTGATTTGACGATCGCATCACTCCAATAATCTTTTCTGAGAATTTCTTTAGTCTCTGGATCATGGGCCATAGTCTCAATGATGATGTCAAAGGCCCCTGCATAAGCCTCTTCAAAACTTGTGATTTTACTTTCTGGATTATTAAACTTATCACCGAGTTCATCTTTTAACTGTTGTTTGGTTTTAGAAGTGCTTAATAGGATTTCGGCCAGTGGCCCAAGGCCTGCTTCTTTGGCCATCATTCCTTTGGATTTCTTTTTCGCTTTATAAGGAGCATAGAGATCTTCAAGTTGATTAATGGTGTCTGCGGCCTTAATTTTTTTCTCGAGATCAGGAGTGAGTTGATCCATTTTTTTGATCGCCTCTAAAATGTATTCCCGTCTTTTTTCGCGCTCAATATAGTTTTCGTATGATTCATGAATAGATCTAATTTGAACTTCATCCATGCCTCCCGTGACTTCCTTTCGGTAGCGAGCAACGAAGGGAACAGTGGATTGGTCTGTAATAAGAAGATTGAGAACCGCAAGAACTGATCTGGCATTAAGATTAGTTTCTTGTGCAGCAAATAGGACAGCGCTTTGTTCCAGTGACATGGTAAAATTCTCCTAAGTAGAAAGAGTGCGAAAGAAAACGATAATCATTTTAAAAAGTGTTGGCAATACGCTATCATTAGTTGAGAGTGAAAAAAGTCTAATAAAGGAAGAATCCTGTGATTTATGATTTAGTCGTAATAGGAAATGGTTTAGCTGCGCAGGTGTTTTTACATACATTATTCACAAATGTGAATAAAAGTCAGAATTATTCTGTTGCTCAAATCTTCTCCGAAGAATTGGCCCCTGCCTGCTCTCTGCGTTCCACGGCCAGTGTTTCGCTTTCGGGCATCGAAGAAGGGATTAGTGAGTTAGGAGATGAGCTTAGTAAATCTTTTTTTTATTTTGAAGAGTTTTATCGAACACACTCGCCAGCGGGAATTGAGAGCATTGAGCAGTATGTTGCAGCTTTCTCAGAAAGAGAAAATGAAAAAAACCAAAGACGCTATAAGCATCTTGATGACTTAACCCATCCTTTTTTTATAAAGAGTCTTCGGGGAAAAAAATTACAATCTTATATTGTCTCGCCAGAACAACTCACTCAATGGTTTGAGGATAAATTAGAGACATTTCCCTTAAAACGATTAAGACATTTTGTTCAATCAGTTTCTAAAAAGACCGATGATTTAAATGAATGCCATCTGCTTGGAGGAGAGAAGGTTTTCGCCAAGAAAATTCTTTTTTGCACAGGGGCCTATGCAAAAATCCATGCGCAGTTTTTTGGAATGGATAAAACACTGGAGAGGACTCAAGTCGTTGCCGGGAGTTTTCTGGAGAGGTCTGTCGATTTAAACTGCGATTCTTTTTATTTTACCTTAGACGGACATAATCTCATTTATAGAAAAAGCGACCACAAATTAATCCTAGGAAGTGTTTCTACGAAAGGAGCAATTGCATCGGCCGATTTTTTAGAACTCGCTCAACTTTTAGAGTTTTTCAAAACCCTTCTAAATCTCCCTTTGGGGGAGATGAGTGATTTTTTTGTGACAACAGGGTTACGGCACAAAGGAATAAAACGCCGTCCTTTTTATCAGGCCCTGGATGCAGACAATCGTCTTTTTCTCATGAGTGGCCTTTATAAAAATGGGTACAGTTTTCCTTATTATGTGGCCCATGTAATGCTTAAGAAAATATTGTGATGACGTTTTAGTCTGTGATGATTTTAGCGCATGATCCTTGTTTAAACTTCACATCAGCACACTTCGCAAAGCAGGAATTAGAATATGTTTTTCCATTTTCTGCGCAGACGGGAAGCCATAATTGAGGACAGAGGCAGTTTTTCATTTCAGTGACAGGAGAACCCTCTTGCGTTTGAGATGTAGAGAGGGGAACCATGATTTCTTTATCGGCAAGGGTGTGTTTCGAAGGTGAGTTGCACCCAGTTAAAGCGAATAAAGAGAAAATGAAGATTGTAAGTGGTTTTTTCATAAAAAAAAGAACGATATGGTGGCTTGGGGCAGAATCGAACTGCCCACCTATGGGTTATGAATCCATCGCTCTAACCAACTGAGCTACCAAGCCATTAAAAAGTTTGCTCCATCCTATTGAAGCTCACCCCCTCTGTCAAGAATTTCTCAAAAAGTTTCAAGGATTTCTAGCTTTTTTAGTTTAGAAAGATAGAATTGGGCAAGGAATTTATCGTTATGAATCGCTCATCAATCTATCCTCGTCAGTTTATAAAACACCTCCAGCATTTTATGGATTCGTTGCAACTTATTCATGGGGATAAATTAATTGTCGTGGCGGTCTCTGGCGGAGTGGATTCTCTTGCACTGATGTATGCCCTTAATACCATTTGCAAGGGGCGATTAAGGGTCTTGCATATCAACCATGGAACAAGGGGGGAGTGTGAACAAGAAGAGTTGGCCGTCATTAAGCATGCAGAGTTATTGGGACTTGAGATTGATGTATTTAAGTTCTCTCTTTCACTTGAAGAATCTAATTTTGAAGCTGTTGCCCGCAATTTAAGAGCGCACATTTATAAACAATATATTCGCAAGAACTACTGGGTTTATACTGCTCACCATCTTGATGACTCCTTTGAGTGGAGCATGATTCAATCGTTCAAACAAAGCGGCCTTGCATCGACCTTGGGGATTCCGGTTTTTAATAAAGGATTAGTAAGACCGTTTATGTGTGTGAGTAAAAATCACATTATTCGCTATGCTCGCTCTCTACAATTGTCTTGGGCCCAAGATTCAAGCAATCGCAACACTCGGTTTGAACGCAATTTTTTTAGAATGCATTTAACCCAAACAATTCATCATCGTTATTTACAATATCTACGTCATTATGTGTCCAGACAAAATGAGCTGGCGCTCAAATTAGAAAAACATCGCAGTCTTTTTTTGGAAAAAGCATCTGTCCAAAAAACCTCGCGTTTGATTGAAAAAAGAGAGACATCAGGGGCCCTTGTTTTAAAGTCCCGAGACTTTAGTTTCCATAAAGAAGAAATTAAAGATTGGATTCATTTTTTTTCAAAAAAAAATCGTGGTGAAATAGATCGAGAAGTAGATAAATTAATATCTGCTCATCGAAAAATAAAAGACGATAAAAAAGAATTGAAAATGAAGGGGCCGCTTTCATTTTCGGGGGGAGTTAAAATATTTGTTTTAGATGATTATTTATTAATTTTGAATGATCTCCATTGGGAGTATTACCGCAAATGCGACGATGAAATCTTACGTCTTCTCAATGACGGAGCGCAGATTACTGAAGTTTTAAGCACTAAAGCCTCTAAAAGGTTTTTTCCCTATTTAACGCTACTCTCAGCAAAAAACAGTGATAAATCTTCGAAGCTTGTTCATCCTCTCTTGCCAAAAAGTACGAAGTGGCTCAAAGATCACAAGCGTCCCTACAACTACTACCCCTTAATTCCCAAAAAGATGAGAGAAAAACTCATTCACAGCGCTGTCATACTTGATTCTTCCATCTTAGGTTTATAGAATGGGAAGAAGTTTTTATTATTTAAAAGATTGATTGAAATCATAAGGAAATAGGACGTAAATGAAACCTCAACAAAAAACTCTCACTCTCTGGATCGTGGTCATTTTATTAATGGCCCTTTTGGCCAAAGTGGCCATGGTCGAAAAAACCAACACTAAATTCATTAAATACCCAGACTTCGTAAAGGCCGTTCAGGAAAAGAATATTGATGAAGTCGTCTTTAAAGGCAAAGACAATATTATGGGTAAATTTAAGGCCGGTTACGAAGGCGGAACCCGTTTTAGTCTGACTGGAAATACAGGGGATGCAACTTTTAATATTCTTCGCGAAAATGGAATTATTCCTCAGTACGAAGAAGAAGAGAAGCAGCCTTTCTTTACGTCACTTCTTTTAAATTGGGGACCGATGATTCTTCTCATCGTTATTTTCTATTTTTTCCTGCGCCAAATTCAAGCAGGTGGGGGAAAGGCCATGAGTTTTGGAAAATCTAGAGCGCGCATGCTTAATCCCCACGACAAAAAAATCACTTTTGCTGATGTCTCAGGTGTTCAAGAGGCCAAAGAAGAATTAGAGGAAGTTGTCGATTTTTTAAAAGACCCGAAAAAATACACCGCTCTTGGGGGAAAAATTCCTAAAGGAGTTATCCTGGTAGGCCCTCCGGGAACAGGAAAGACGTTACTTGCTCGGGCCGTTGCTGGTGAAGCAGATGTTCCTTTCTTTTCCATTTCGGGATCTGACTTTGTTGAAATGTTTGTAGGTGTTGGAGCAAGTCGAGTGCGCGACTTGTTTGAGCAAGGAAAAAAACACGCCCCATGTATTATCTTTATTGATGAAATCGATGCGGTTGGGCGCCATAGAGGTCAAGGAATGGGAGGTGGTCACGATGAGCGCGAACAAACCTTGAACCAACTTTTAGTTGAGATGGATGGATTTGAATCTAATGAGGGTGTTATTTTAATTGCGGCCACTAACCGCATAGATGTACTTGACCCTGCACTGTTAAGACCTGGGCGTTTTGATAGACGGGTCATGGTTGGTGCTCCAGATGTCCGCGGTCGTTTAGGTATTTTAAAAGTTCATACCAAAAAAACGCCCTTGGAAGACAATGTTGATTTAGAAATTATTGCGAAAGGGACACCCGGATTTACAGGGGCCGATCTGGCCAATTTGGTTAACGAGGCGGCCTTAAATGCGGCCAGACTTAATAAGAAGAAATTGACTAATGAAGATTTTGAGCAGGCCAAAGACAAGGTCTTAATGGGGCCGGAGAGAAAGTCCTTAGTGATATCGGATAAAGAAAAATTAATGACGGCCTTTCATGAAGCAGGACACACTCTTGTGGGAATGAATTTACCGCACACAGATCCTATTCATAAGGTTTCTATCATGCCTCGCGGAGGTGCTTTGGGGGTCACTCAGACGCTTCCCAATGAGGATTTATTATCTTTAACAAATGATCGTGCGGAAAACTTTATTGCTTTCTTAATGGGTGGGCGATGTGCTGAAGAAATTGTCTATGGACAAATGACTTCTGGAGCGTCAAACGATATTGAACGAGCGACTGGATTAGCGAGAAATATGGTCTGTAAGTGGGGGATGTCTGAGAAGATGGGGCCCATTAATTATAATAAATCGGGAATGTCTCCTTTTACTGGTATGGGTGAAACTTCAGATTATTCAGAAAAAACGGCCCAAGAAATAGATGAAGAAATTAACCGCATAATAGAAAAAAATTATAAACAAGCGTTGAATATTCTCAAGTCAAATCGAGATGGCCTTGATCGTCTGGCCCACGCGCTGGTTGCTTGGGAGACTATTGACTTTGCTCAAGTGAAAGATGTTATTGCCGGAATCGATATCGGTGTTCCATTAAAAACAGAGAAAAAGAGCGATTTAGATAAAGATAAAGATAAAGATAAAGATAAAGACAAAAAAGAAGCGACAAATCCAGCTCAACCAGATCTCGCTCTTGCTTAAAGCCTAAGATGCTTGCATTCATTCATCATTTAAAAATATTGGGGGTCGTTAATATTACCCCCAATTCTTTTTCTGACCCTAAAAAATTTCTTGATTCTCACACTCTGACATTTCTACTTGAGCACTACAAAAAAAGGATAAATCTCGCCTTTGATTTCGGTTTTGAATCAACCGCACCCATGAATCACGCCATTAGTGCCACTGAAGAGCGAGAGCGGTTTGATCAATTTTTTGAAATCATAAAAGAGATTGATCTCGATCACTGCTGGATTTCTTTTGATACCTATAGGACGGCCAATTTTCGTTATTTTGAGGAGCGATTTAGAAGTCGTTACAGTCATCAAGGATTCATATTTAATGATGTCTCAGGTGTGTTAGATGAAGAGTTAAGAGAGCTTCTCAAAGAGAGAAGACTTCAGGAGAACTTCCACTATATCCATTCTTTTACGCATATTCCTTCCCGTGATCAAGTTTTAGACCATATGAATTTCATTAAAGAGGGATCTATCACAGAAGCATGTATTCACTCATTTAAAAAGGGGATTGAGCTTTTTTCAAAATGGGGAGTAGAGGATAAAATCATTCTTGATCCAGGTTTTGGTTTCTCTAAAACGATCGATCAAAATTGGCAGCTCCTTCATCACTTTGAAGACATTCATAAGGCCTTGGGTTTTAAGGGGCCTTGGCTCATTGGGATTTCAAAAAAATCTTTTCTGAGAAAAATGTTTGAACAAAGCAGTGATCCTTTTTTGGAATCAGAAATCCTCCATCGAAAAATAATCAAAGACCTTTTAGAGCAAGTCGCAGGACAACTTCTATTTCGGGTTCATGATTTTGATATTTTAGAGAGAGACTGAATCTTTTTTTGAGTACTTTTTTCGAGCATTTAATCAGTTGTAATCTTCCATAGCTTCTTTTACCATTAGATATGAATTACGAATGTGGCCCTGTTCTTCTTTATAGTCAGGATAAAGTCCGAATGATGGATTTTCTTTCAGATGTTTTTGAATTTGATGTGGATGCCATTCTCGATAGTGTTCAACGTGGACCGCTCTATTTAAAATTTATACAAATTGAACCCGAAAAAGAACTCAATCGTCTAGATTCAGGGATTGTTTTTACATTTCGGGTAAAAAGTGAAGATGAACTCAAGGAAATGATGAGTAAGTATAATTTTTTTCTTTATAGAAAATCCCAAGGCCCAAAGGTCTCTGAGAGCTTAAAGCTGATCCAAGATGACAATCGTACTGTTTTAAGCATTATCGATATTGACCAAAGACAGTGGCGTTTTGAACTTTTTACTATGGCAGATTTTTAATTATGGCGATAAAAACGATTGAGGCCCTTTGTGCAAGCAGCACTGGTACAAGTAGGAAGCAAATTACTTTCAATGACGAGAGTGGGCTTATTGAACAAGTGAGCGAATGTGTTCTTCCCAAAGAAAAAATAGATTTTTATTATGGAGATAATTGTCTTCTTTTTGCCGGTATGGGAGATATCCATATTCATGCCCGCGAAGATGTTTCGGCCAAAAATTGCTACAAAGAAGATTTTCATTCGGCCAGCAGAGCGGCCTTAAATGGCGGTTTAGTTCATCTGGCCGATATGCCAAATAATCCCATTGCCCCAGTAGATGATGAGAGTTATCTGGCCAAAGTGAGACTGGCCGAGGCCAAAAGTGATGTCCCTATTTTAATGTATGCTGGGATTGGACCAAAAACTCGTCCCCTTCGTTTTAGTGTGCCTTATAAAGTGTATATGGGGCCATCTGTTGGAGATCTTTATTTTAGCAGCAATCAAGCACTGGAAGAGGTTTTAGTTCATTACCAAAATCAGTGGGTGAGTTTTCATTGTGAAGACCCTGAAGTGCTGGAAAAAAATAGTGGAGAGGTGGACCATTTCACCAAAAGACCGCTTAAGGCCGAGTTAATGGCCACGGAGTTCGCTCTTTACCTAATTGAAAAATTTCATTTAAAGGGCAAGTTGTGTCACTACAGCGCAGGTGCCGGGCTTCAAGCGATAAAAGCGGCCAAGGCCCAGGGCCTCAATGTCACCTGTGAAGTTACTCCACAACATCTCTTTTTTTCAGAAGAAATGATTCGCTCTATGAGTGCTCAGGACCAAATTCATTTTCAAATGAATCCTCCCATTCGCACCCAAGAAAATACAGATCTACTTTTGCAGGCCTTAAGAAATAATGACATTGATTTTTTGGCCACTGATCATGCCCCTCATTCTGCTCAAGAGAAAAAAGAGGGAATGAGCGGACTGCCAGGCCTTGATACTTATGCCTCTTTTGTAAGCTGGCTTCTCATTGAGAAAAAAATTTCACCTGAAACGATCGCCCTCGTCACAGCAGAGAATCCAGGGCGTTTTTTTAATCAATTTTTAGGGTCTCTTTCGCAGCAATCTGAACACTTTCAAAAATGGGGAAAAGGTTTAGGTTACCTAGAGAGTGGATACAGTGCTTCTTTTACAGTCTTGAATTTAACCAAACCTCAAACGATAAATGCTGATTTTCTTAAAACCAAGGCCTTATGGTCCCCTTTTCTTGGAATAACGTTTCCAGGTCGACTGGAAGCTGTTTTTCTTTGTGGCCGTAAAAAAAATATTGAGTTATAAGGGCCAAGAGACCAAATGTTTTGATGCAACTCTTTTTAATGGGAATGCTGATGAAAGAGATCTTTTGTTTTGTTTTAAGTCTTATTTTTATGTCTCAAGCGCATGCTTCATCCAATGATCAAAATTTTACACCAATTAAAATGTATCCCGATGTCATTTATGGCATTGATAATCGCTTAGATATTTTCGAGAGTTCAGATTCATTGATGAAAAAAATGGCCAGATCAACGGCCGCTCAAATTTTAAACGATAAACTTATAGTCGAGAGTGATTCTTATATCGTGAAGGCCCCAACACTCGCGGAAGATGGAAAGTGCATGAGTGAGCGATTTTCACATCAAAAAATCGCGGCAAATTGTTCGGCATTTCTTATTTCTGCCGACACCCTTGTAACGGCCGGCCACTGTATTGAAAAGACAGCTGATTGCCAAGACCATGTTTGGGTTTTTGATTATGCCAATACGAGCGAAGAGAAGAGCAATTTTATTTTTTCAAAGGATCAAGTTTATCATTGTGTGAAAGTCATTGCCCGCGAAAAAGACTATACAACGTTAAATGATTTCGCTGTCATAAAACTGGATCGTCCGGTCCCTGGACGCACTCCCTTTCAGTATAGAAAAAAGGGAAAAGTGGCCGACGATGCCGTATTAACCGTTCTTGGGTACCCATCAGGACTTCCCCTTAAAATTACAACGGGTGCAAATATGAGGGACAATACTAATCCTGTTTTCTTTCAAACCAATGCCGATACCTATGGAGGAAACTCTGGATCGGCCGTTGTCGATTCTCGCACGGCCATTGTTGAGGGTGTTTTAGTCAGAGGGGATGAAGACTATGACCAAAAAGAATCTGAAAGATGCCAAAAGTCCGTTCGGCGCGACTATTATGGCGGACGCGGTGAAGATGCTACCCGTATTACTAATATTGAAGCTATTCAGTGAGAGTTTTAATACACTGGACTTAGAAGTTCTCTGCCTTCCAAAGCGGCGATAACGTTTTTTGCACAAAGAAGGGACATCTCCCTTCTTGCCTCAAAAGTAGCTGAGCCTATATGGGGAAGAATATAAGCATTTTTCAGAGAGAATAAAGGATTTGTCGGTGGCAATGGACTTGGATAAGTGACATCTAATCCCGCTGCATAAATGGTTTTTTCTCTTAAGGCCTGAATCAAAGCTTCAGGATCAATGATCTCCCCACGGGCCGTATTGATAAGAATGGCCTCTTTTTTCATTTTTAAGAATTCTTTTCTCCCTATAAGCATTCTGGTATCGGCCGTTAATGGGACGTGGATAGAAATAAAGTCACTTTGCTGGAGAAGCTCATCTAATTGAGTGAAGCGGGCATTAAAGTTATTTTCTTTGGGAGAGCGGGCAGTATAGAGGATGGGCATTTTAAAGGCCATTGAGGCCATTTCCGCTAATCTGTGGCCTATGCGGCCCATACCTATCACACCAAGAGTTTTCCCTTTTAAGGCCAAACCTAAATGGGCCGTTGGATTCCATCCTTTCCATTCACCAAGACGTGCACTTTGGGAGGCTTCATTAAAATGTCGCGCTGAGTTTATCATGAGTCCTAAGGCCACTTCGGCCGTGGCCTCTGTGAGAACATCAGGTGTATTGGCAATTGCAATCCCGTGCTTTTTAGCACTGGCCAAGTCGATATTGTTAAATCCGACAGCATAGTTGGCCACGATTTTTAAGTGAGAATTTTTGATGATAAAGGCCTCATCAATGCGATCAGAGAGCATGGTGATAAGGGCATTAAAGCCTTTTGCGTGTTCTGATAATTCTTCATAAGTGAGGGCGCGCTCTAAGGGATTGATGTCAACTTCATAATGATGGGCCCTTAAGAGCTCGATGCCTTCGGGAAGGATTTTTCTTGTGATAAAAATTTTATTGTTCTTAGTATTGTTCATCGATTTATCTCAAGGTTTAGCATTTCTAATAAAAACTTACATCGGCCTTAAACGGGGGGTCCAATCATTTATTTTAATTTTCAATGAGTTCTCTTGGTGCTAGCTTCACCAAAGCAATTTTACGCAGGAGAATACGTGAAAATTATTATCTCAGCAATGACCTTACTTCAACTCTCAACCTCAAGTGCCTCAATTATTGGAGTCATGGATTCAGGGACGGATATCTCGCATAAAGATCTTGCTCCTAAAGTCTGGGTAAACCAAAAAGAGAAAAAAGGGAGTAAAATTGATCTCGACCAAGATGGGCTTCCAGGAGATATTAATGGTTGGGATTTTACTGAAAATTCGGCCAACGTCTTTAATAATAAATACGACTACCTTCTTACTGATGATGTTAAAACATTTTTGCAATATTATGGTCGATTTGAGCAAGGCTTGTTAAGCGGAACTTCGGCAGAAGTTGCTTGGCTTAAGACCCATAGTGAAGATGCAGAACTTATGAACAAAGTGAACTTCATTGGTGGTTATGTTCATGGAACTCACGTTGCGGGGATCTCGGCCGTGAATAATCCCAACGCAAAAATCATTTCGATGAAAATTATTCCAACTGTCTACGAAGAGCTTCCAAAAGTTGACCCGAATGCGACTGCTCCTGCACCTCAAGTCGTTGAGCCAGCAAAAAAGACCATCGATCAATTCAAAGCTGAATTGGCCGAAAGTGCTTCTGGGCAAATTGCTGAGATGGTTGCCCTTCACTCTTATGTTCATTTACATAAGGCAGATGTTGTTAACCAGTCTTTCGGTATTGGTTTTGGCGATGCGATTAATTTTTTAAAAGCAGGATTTATTGAAGATATTAAGCGCGAACCAACAGTTGAAGAACTAAAGTCGTTGCTTGTCATTTACTTCTCACAAATCTTAAGAGAGGGGCCAAAAATGTTTGCCGCTGCTCCAAATACACTTTTCACAATCGCAGCTGGAAATGATTCTTCTAATAATGATCTTTACCCTGACTACCCGGCCAATATTGTGGCCGAAAATAAAATTGTTGTGGCCGCAACCTTAGGCTATAGACAGTTAGCAGAATTTTCAAACTATGGAGCAACGAAGGTTGATGTTGCGGCCCCAGGTGTGGCCATTACGTCAACAGTACCAACCAATACTTATATTCCATTAAGTGGAACAAGTCAGGCAACTCCTTATGTAACCAATGTCATTGCAACGATGAAAGACTTGAATCCCTCTTTAACAACTCGCGATCTCAAGGCCATCATCTTGGGAACAGTTGATGTTAAGGATTGGTTAAAAGGAAAAGTAAAAACATCGGGAATTGTTAACAGAGCACGCGCTCTCAAGGCCGCTGAGTTTGCCAAGACACAAACAGTTGATCTGGCCATCTCAAAGGCCCGTGCTATGATCGCGGATGTTCCTGTTGAAAAGTCTCTTTCGCTTAAACCTAGGGGAGTGAGAATTAACTTCCGTCCATTGCGTCCAAGTTTATTAATTAAGAAAATGTAATTCAATCAATCTCTTTTTTAAATAAAAAGGCACTCTTTAAGAGTGCCTTTTTTTATTTGGTAAGTTTTAGTCAGAAATATCTCATAGACCAGAATTTCCATTGAGCGCAGAATAAAAGCATTACCATGTAAGGTGATTTAAGGAGTCAACGGATGACAAAATTAAAAATGTGTTCTTTTTTTCTCTTTCTTACTCTGCAAACGGCCAATGCTTCTGTCATTGCGGTTGTTGATTCAGGAAATGATTTTCTCCACAAAGACCTTGCCCTCAAGGCCTGGGTCAATCCATTGGATGATTCGCGTAATGATCGGGATGAAGACCGCAACGGTTATCCAGATGATGTCAATGGATGGAACTTTGCGGAGATGAATAGTTCTCTTATTGATTACTCTTATTCAAAAACAGATACTGAGGATGCAAGAAGATTCTTTGAGATTCAGCTTAAGTCTTTTCTTGGAACTGTCACCATGGAGGAACGTAGTTGGGTTAAGGAAAAATTTAAAGATGAAGCATTTCTTAAAAATCTTCAACTTTTTGGCAATTGGATGCATGGAACACATGTAACAGGAATAGCCCTTAAGGATTCTCCTCTTTCACAGGCCATTGGTATAAAGTTGATTCCGACGGAAGTGAAATTGCCAGGAAAGAAAACGTTGAGTGCTTCATTTGCTGAGACTCAGGGAGTGAAAGAAAAAATGCTAAAGGCCGCTTTAGGTGCTTTGGCCAAGCAACAAAGCAAAGTCTACTTGGACATAGGAAGTTACCTTCATGGGGTTCAGGCAGATATCATGAATGGCTCATTTGGGACTTCTTATGATGCCTTATCCGGAGTTATCACTAAACTCTACAAAACCATTTTCAAAAAGGATCCAACCGCCCAGGAAGTTAAGATGTATACGCTTCACTTCTTTAGTATTAATCTCGAAGAAACAAAAAAATTTTTAGCCTCTGCTCCTAAGACTCTTTTTATTTTTGCAGCAGGAAATGAAGGCAGCAATAACGATGAGTGGCCAACATCGCCGACCAACGTAGAGGCCGAAAATAAAATTTCGGTTGCAGCGAGTGTGGGGGATCAGGCCCTTGCAAGTTTTTCTTGTTATGGTGCAAAGAATGTTGATGTCGCGGCCCCGGGAGTTGGAATTGTTTCGGCCGTTCCAATGAATCATTACCTGGCCGTCAGTGGGACAAGTCAGGCAGCTCCTTACGTGGCCAACATCGCGGGAGTCATAAAAGATACAAATCCTAAGTTAGATTTTAGAGGGATAAAAAAAATTATTTTGGAAACGGTTGATATTAAACCATGGTTAGTGGGAAAAGTGAGGACCTCAGGCCTCGTCAATCGCCAAAGGGCCATAAGAGCAGCTGAGCTCTCCAGATCCCTTGAGCTATCTCAGGCAATCAATCAGTCAAAGAATGAAATTTTGGCCAAAAACTCTAATGATTTAAGTCGTGAAGCTCAATTGCATCAAGTGTCTAAAGAAATGATTATGCCACTTCCAAGTCCTATGACCTTTAGTTTTTAATCAATTTTTTTTACACTAAAAAGAATCATTGATGGAAAAATGGTCCTTTTTAGTGTAGAAAATTTTCCGAAGTCATAAAAAGCAAGCTATTTTACCTCTAAAGGACAAATGTTTTTAATGAAAAAAATCATAGTTCTCGTCTCTATTGTCTTGTATCCCATTTTATCAAAGGCTTCTGGGCCCGTGGATGAACCTGTCAAAGAAGATCACCTTGCTAAAGGGGTATGTATCATTGATTTTGGAGAATTTCGAGACTGTCGAGGTTCTGAGAGTTGGGTTGTGAAACTTGATAATAAAATCATCCAGTGTTTTTTAAAAAAAGGAGATGATTTAATGGCCAAAGATAAGGCGCATAGGACGGCCTTGAGATTAGAGTCGAATGGCCTTTGTCTTTATATTGGAGAGTTTCAGAATGAATAGGGGGGGTGTTTTTTGTGCTTGAACCATCTGATTTTGTAATATACGCCTAAAGGACAAATTTTAAAAAATTGTTTAAATTCTCATATAAGATAAAAATATAAAAATCAAACCCACTCGTTATTTTATCCGCAAAACGCTTAAGTCTCATTCTTTGAAACATGCCAACTTAAGCTAGAGAATTGTTTATCTGTATTGCTTTACTAAACTCCTTATGTCTTCAATCGAATCCGTCCGAGAGAGTGCTTTATTAGCTAAAACCACGCAAAATTTCGGACTTACTTACTTTGAGAGCAAGCTTCAAAAGTCCTATGAATTTTCTACTAACTCTTATTTTGATTCCCTTCTTGATCAATTCTTTAGAGAAGCAACACTATTTCGTTTGCTTATTCAATCATTTGCCTTGGATGGATCTGTGCCCTATTTGCATGACTTGTTTAGATGGAGATCCATTATGGCAACGAAAAAAGTAAGAAAAGGCAAGCAACTAAGTCTCACTAACCCTAAAAATGCAGGAAGACCGGCCATTCACGATAAGGGAATTCGCCACCGAAAACGAGAAGAGATAAAGCAACCTAGACCTCTGCATTTAACCATTAAATTGAATCGGGCACAGATGCAAAATAAGATGATTTTAAAACATCTTAAACACTCTATAAAAAGAGGAAGACTTAAAGGACTTCGGATTATTCATTTTTCTCTGCAAAATGATCACGTTCATCTTTATGCTGAATCTGAGTCGAACCTCATTCTCACTCAAGGGATGAAGGCGCTTGGGGTGAGTTTTGCCAAAAGACTCAATAAGTATTTTAAGACAAAGGGACAGGTCTATAAGACGAGGTTTCATTTACGAGTCTTAAGAAGTGCCAGTGAGGCAAAGAACGTCATTAATTATATTTTAAAGAATGGAATCAAGCATAACAGGACAAAGTCATTTATCGATCCTTATAGCTCGTGGGTGGTTTTGCATGACTTTAAATTAATAGGCCTTGGAAGTGAAAAAGAGCGTAAGGATATTGGGGCATACATTCTTAAGTACTACAAAAGGGACTATTTCGATTATAAAGACATGCTTGATTGCTTGAGGGTTTATGAAAGAGAGTTGAGGTTTATTAGCTAGTATTCCACCTAATGTTGGAAGCTTTTCTTTCAGGTCTGTAAAAATTAGCGAAATCACCAATCCTAAAGCGATCTTATGCTATAATTAAAAACTAGTTAAACAATATCGAGGAGTATTTTATGAGAAAAAAATTAATTCTTACACTTTCTATGATTTTACCCAATCTCCTGTTGGCGTCTATAGCTAAAAATCCTATAACCTTAAAGGTTGAGTCTGCTTCTGAATCAGAGTCACTTGTTGTCGAAAAAATTCTATCAAACCATTCGAACTCTATAAATATTAGTAAAGATACATCAAACAATACCTCCGTTCAATTGGACGAATCGCAGGAGCAAATTGATGAGTTGATTCTAAAGCTTCAAAATGGCTTAGGCGGTTCTGTGAAAATTGAACAGTTATCAAATTCAAAAATGAAGAAAGGAACGCAGGATTTCTAAGAATAACGTTGGATAAGAATTGAACAAATTAACTGGATTTACACTTGTAACATTTTTTATAATCATAACGATAATATTAACTGAACTACATATACAGAAGAATGCCAAGATTATGAATCTTAATTATATAATTACTGAAACAGTTATACCTGATTCATTTGATCCTCTTCTTGCGGATAAAAGTAATAATATTCTAATGATGCGGATGTTGTATTTCACTCCAATACAAATTAATTCTGCAAACGAATTAATTAGTAACGTCCTTGAAAAGTTTGAATATAATCCTCAAACATTTACGATCACGCTCACACCGAAAAAAAAGATTGGAACATTTTCAGATGGCACTGGAATAGATAAAAAAGATGTTTTAGTTGCAATATTAAGAATGGCATATTCAATGCCTAATTTTCCAGTAATTAAAGATATTGTTGGTGTTCATGAATGGTCAGACCGAAAACAAGGCATTTCGGAGCTTCCTTTAGGAATCATTTCGAGTGAAACTGAGATCCAAATAAGATTGACAAGACATAATCCAAATGCGTTGTTTAGGTTTTGTCTAGAGCTTTTTTCAATTATCCCCTCGAGATGCATAGATCTTCACACAGGGAAATTACTTTGCAATCAACCACCATCGAGTGGTTACTATGAACTTGAAACAAAAAATGAAAAAAACTATAGTTTTAAACTTAGAACATCAATAGATAATCACGCTGAAAAAATTCAATATAAAACAATTCAATTTCAATACAAAAACATAGCTGAGATTTGCAGTTTAAGAATAAGCGCGAATACCATCATTGCCGGAACAGATTTAGGATTTAGTTCTTCAAAGTGTCCGCAATTATTTAAGCAAGAGCAAATACATTGGTTACAAGCAAGTCGGTTTGGTGCGGTGTTGTTTAATCCAAATATCGCTCCATTTAACGAGGCAAAAAATCGAAGATTTTTTTTAAATCAGGTAAGAAGTTACATGGAAGATAATTATAATAACTTAATAATCGAAACTAGTCTTTTTACAAAATTACTTCCTGGATATTTAAATAACTCACAATTCGAAAAAGATCATTTCAATCCTAAAGAATTAGGCCAGTTCAAAGGAAAAAATTTTTATGTTCCCAAGTTTTCCCAAGCAATACACACACAAACGGTTGAATCCGTAAAGCAAGTCGCAAAAAACCTAGAGATGAATATTGTTGAACTTGACAATTCTTCAATAGAATTTATTAACAAATTTTTAAATAATGAAGCTTCATTTATGATTGGATCATCGGGATTTTGGGCACAAGATCCAATTGGAGATCTATCTATGTTTTTTTCAAAAAATCTTCACAAAGCACTAAAGTTTTTATGGGAAGATAAAGGAATGTATGACTTAATTAAGAATATTGAAAATGAACAAAATCCATTAGCACTTAAGACAAAAATGGAAATCTTCAATCGTTATCTTTATGAACAATCATTATTTGGACCACTAATTCACTTTCGACGCCTATACATCACTCATGAGAGCATAAAATCACTCAACCTTCCCATGGCCGTTACGTCACCAGCTCCATGGCATTTAGTTCCGACTGAGTAAAACGCTATGAATTTAGTTTTAGA
>JAGOVS010000290.1 GCA_018060625.1 Bacteriovorax sp.
AATAGCAATTATCTGCGCTTCGAAATCTTCTTAGTAATGATAAAGTTAGTCCTGACTTGGCAATTTTCTTGAAGGAGAAAATTTTTGCTAAGCCAAAGGAAGAGAGTAATGAATTGCTGACTCCTGTTGTGGACAATAGACATTCTATGTTCAAGCAGTTTGCATAAACAAAAGTTGAGGGTCAAGGTATACAAAAAGAGTATATTTGCAAAAGCAAGCGTAAAGTCAAGCCTACCGAGCCATTTTAAAGACATAGTCTTGAAGAGGCTGTTCGAATTTGGGATGACAATACGACAGAATGCCATTCTCTATTTGAGAAGAGAGGACGTAAAGGGTTTTCGGGATTTTCTTTGGGAACTTTAAACTAAAATTGTCTTTGGAATTTTCACGAGTAGTTTTACTCTTCTCTTGATAGACAATATTTGAAAGAAGAGACTTTTAAAAGATTATTACATTAAATGGAAATTTCTTACGACAGAATGACTTATTTTGACCATCGGATGGTAAGGCAAGCACTTCCAGTGCCTAAAGTTTTTGGGCCTGAATTTATAAATGCGGAATTATAAAAGCTTGCATAGATTAGATTGCAAGCACGCCTCCTACCCAAACAGGTATTTTTTCAATGTTATAGAAAGGAAGAGATTCTGATTTAAGTGTTGGAAAAGAAGTGATTGCTTTACATCCAGTCTGTGGTCACCTTCATACAGGAAGCATTCTTGCTATATACAAATAAAATCAGTTTATGGTTAAGTTTCAAAGGCCTTAGCTAGGCACTCAAAAGGTTATTGATAGTCTTATGTCTCCAAGGGAAATCAGCAGTCATCAACGAATTGTAATCTAAAATGTGGACTATGAGGTAATGGCGCTTGCCATTCGTTTGCTTTAATACAAAACAGAATTAATAGAGTTGATGCGTTAATATAATGAAAACGCTCTTTCAAGGCAACGATCATAAAATCCTTTAGACAACATTTTCTTTCAATAATATGGTTGGATTGGTTCAACTATCAATATTTTGAGCCTTGGGATCAAGCACGTTATTTCAAAATTTAGATTTCGTGGTTTGTCGAATGCAAGTAAGGATCATCATAGTTAGATCAATAAAAAGTTGGAAAACATTTCGCTTCCATTTTAATTAACCCTCTTAACTTGATGGAAAAAGAACTCGATAAGAGCAGTGAAAATTCGGATCATTACGCTTCCAAGCAGATAAAGCAAATTATCAACACTCATAAAGAGGTATGACTTTAGTGATTTAGACAAGAACAGAGCAATTAACGAAGTAATTTTTTTCAAAGATTGGTGCTCGTTTGAATGATAGCGAACTTGAAGACAATCAGAAGGAAGAGATGGAGAAGCTATTAAAAGCTATGATTGGATTGCTGGTAAACTTGAGATACGAATGCAGAAATTTTTCTCTGGAGAGCAATAAATATTTGAACGAACTGATGAATACTATTGACAATCGATACCCTGAGCACTTCAATGAAATTTATGAAACTCTTCATTCAATTACATCCAAGATTAGTGAGTAAATCAAATGATTATCATAATTGTATTTTGATATTTAATACTATTCAACTATATCATCAAGAACTTAAAGATACCTTAAGAATGAGCTTAAGCAACCATTGGGAACACTCTGGATGACATATTAGCATCAGCATTTCCATTGACTATTCGGATTCTCCTCGATTTTTCATTACTTTTAAAGCAGAGTTGAGGATCATTAGCTATCGACTGGAAGGCATTCTTACGACTTTTAACCATCGGTAAAGTGATTTTTTTGTGAATCTGGCTCCAAATGGGTCAGCAATATATTTAATAATTTAATTATGATCCTAAGTGTTTGCTGTGAGTGTCTGTCTTGACGATGTAAGATGTGATTGAATGAGGTTAGAGAAATCTGTGCATCCAATCCATTTTTCAAATGAAAGTTGCATTCCAATGCTGCTTGCTCCTTCACTATCTTTGCTTTTTTCAAGGTTATTAGCTTCTCTAATCAAGGCTTTATAAATTTAAAACATTTCTAATTTATCTTATTTCAACAATTTGAAGTAAAGGGCATCGTCTCTAGGGGGTTACTTCAATACGTTTCTTATCATTTTTGTTTTCTCTTCAGTAATGCCAGGGATAAGATAGGAAAGAGCCAATGGTTTAGGTTTGTTATTGATAAAAGCAAGATATCGAGGCTATTGTTCAAGAGTTTTTTTTATTTGCTACTGAACAATCTATGTAGTAATGGCGTTTTAAGGGTTCAGTGATTTTGGATTGATGTCTTTGAAATGTTTTCGCTTGATATAAATAACTTTCGGGTCTGCAGTTAGGCCTTAAAAGGAAAAGTCAACATCAAAATAATCTTCGTCTATTATTTTAATGTGAGTCAAGCATTTACTTTACTGGAGGAGAACTGGAGTATGCAAATCTTCACTTTGGTACTCTCCTTCACTCTTAAAAGTCATCCTGGCAGCAACGTTAACAACTTTGTTGGTGTCAACATCTACAGTATGGAAGATTTTTTCTTCCATGGCTAAAACATAAAAATGTCTTAGTGCTTG
>JAGOVS010000291.1 GCA_018060625.1 Bacteriovorax sp.
CCATTTTCGTTGCAACCTATAAAAATGACTATTGATAAGTTCATTTTTTCAGTTGATGAAATATTGAGGACAAAATCTTTTTTAAACCAGTAAGTCTCATTAAAAGATTTTTTGAGATGCCTTGTCAGGGCGCCCAAAGAGGAAGAATGAGGAACATGCCTTTCAATGACAAAATGTTCATCAATCCACTTAGACCAAACCCATCTCTCCAGGCCCTCACAAATGGCCCTAAAGCGTGTTGAAGGTTCATCAAACCCAACGGCAAAGCCACTACTTGAAGGAAAGCTTGCAATATCAAATTCTAGGGCCAGAGCTTGATCATTATAAATCTGCCAGAAATATGACCGCTCAAATGCTTCAGCGATAGCGATTCTAATGGCCACTTCTTTTTGCAGGGCTGTACCACCAGAAAAAACGTTAGAATCTTTTTCAACTCCAAAGCATTTTGTACCAAGTGTAATTCCTTGATCATCGCAAATAGGTTGAGTGACAAATTCTTTGAAGTTTGGATTTATTTTTTGAAGTAATTGGAGGAGGCTCATTTGTTACCTCGTTCTAATTAAATCAAATTGGGGGTAAAGGGTTGTTGAAGGTATTGATTCTGGATCTAAATTATTAGCAACTAGCCACTTTCCGGAATAATGTTTAATAGGAATAACAACAGACTCCTCATTTAGAATATTATTGAACTTATCTACGAATTCCTGATCAATTGCCTTAGCTGATTTAATTCCATCTGTCACAAGTTCACACATTTGATGAGTTTGATCTGGAAAATTAATTCCAAGTTTAGTACAAAACATCATCTTAATTGCAGTGTAGATGGGATATGCTCCAATATCCACAACGGCCATTCTTGCATCAAAATGATTATTAGAAAGACTTTTAGCAAACCATTCTTTATCCTTAGGATCTCGAGGAATAATTTCGAATTCAACTTTAGATCCTTCTAATGCGTAACCAATAATTTTCTTCAAATTCAATAACTCTTCCTCTGAATAGGCCATTCTTTCTAAGGAAAATGTTAGCTTACTTACATTCGAGATATTCTTGTACGTAAGATCTTCTGTAGGAGATAATCCATCTGTTCTTGCAGAAGGATAAAAAAATACTGATTTTACAAGATCCGGATAGAGTGAAGAAACACGTGCTTTAAATATTTTTCTATTCTCAAGATCATTAAAAAAATTATTTTTAAATGGACTTAATACAAAGCTTTCTAGAACTGTAGGTGGACTTGTAATCCAAAAACCATCCTTTTGTTCTTGATTAACATTTGTAAAAGCAGGCATGCGAACAATTGAACTAGCGGCTACTTCCTTATTAATTTCATCAAAACCTACAAAACTAATTTCAACTTCTTTGAAAGAATCATCGTTTGAAGTGAACCATTTTCTTCTAAGTTCCAAAGTCACTGCATTATTAGCAACAGTCTTAATAGTATACGGTCCGGAGGAGATTATTTTATGATCTTTCTCTCTCCATAATCCAAAATAAGGCATTCTTAAAAGTTCTAATAAATCATCAGGGTTTTCATCAAATTGTAATTTCAGAATATTATCGTTTGTAGACAAGCCAACAAGTTCACTTGTCTTGCCTTCTATAAAATCATTCCACCCAAGAAGATGATCAAACATGATAACTGAAGATTTACGATGAGAATATTCTTTGAGACTTTGCAAAAGGTTATCTTTTATTAATTGAGCAGTAATTAAAGTACCATCTTCGCAGTGAAGATTAGGTCTGATTATAAATTGCCAATTTTTTTTATCTTGAGTAACAGACCAGCTTTCAGCAAGGTAAGGCTCAAGCCTCCCAGATAAACCATATTTTACCAAAGTCCCAATAACAGCGTTAAGAGCAATTTGATTGTGAGAAAAATCAGCGTTGGCCTTATCTAAAATGAAATGAGTTTGCTTAGGATCAGTAACCGTAAGTTTAAACTTCATTTTATTTGAGGCCCCCTCCCCCAATTTCATTATATGAGTGGGTATAAGCAACTTCAGCACCAATGCTCCGAACAACACAATCAAAACAAGTGAGATCAATAGCATTTTTTTCTTCGTGAATAAAGATTGTGGAGTTATCATCTAAAGAAATTCCTTCTGTCTTTAAAAGCTCTATGATGTTTTTATCATTAGATAAATCAATCGGAGCAGAATAGTGAACATTTAGTGTAACTCTATTCACTTCTTGGGCCAATCCAAGCCGAGAAACAAGGGCACAGAAAATGACTAAGAAAATAGTTTTTGAAGACATAAATTCTCCGAATTCATATTTATTATACAGGTTCTCTCAATATAATCAATTTTGCTGCGTGGGTCAATATTATGTGGATATTTAAGAAAAAATGGATAATTATTACTGCACTCTCTTGGCTTATATGCTGCCAAGGCCTCTTTGTTTTAATCCAAAGTAGCTTTGGCCAAAAAATTATCGAGTCCACTCAAGGTCAATTTAGGCAAGAGCTTGATTTTTCCAACTTCAATTTTTTAGCGAGAAGTATTACTGATTTCACGACTTCCGGATCAATAAGATGTGCTGTTCTCG
>JAGOVS010000292.1 GCA_018060625.1 Bacteriovorax sp.
TCAAGTCTTGATCTTTGGTTAACGGCCGGAAGATTTGCGAATGAATTTGAAAAACGATTTGCAGTGTTCATGAATCAAAAGTTTTGTCTTTTGGTGAATTCTGGTTCAAGTGCAAATCTTGTGGCGTTTGCTGCTTTAACATCACCAAGTTTAGGTGATCGCCAAGTGAAGCCTGGAGATGAGGTCATTACTGTTGCGGCCGGCTTTCCTACGACGGTCAATCCCATTATTCAACACGGTTGTGTACCTGTGTTTGTTGATGTCACTCTGCCGGACTATGGAATCGATACGAGTTTATTAGAAAAAGCGTTAAGTCCAAAAACAAAAGCCGTTATGGTTGCCCATACTTTAGGTAATCCTTTCGATGTAAAAAAAGTTAAGGCCTTTTGTGATGCTCATAAATTATGGTTAGTAGAAGACTGTTGTGATGCGGTTGGCGCAAAGTTTGATAATCAACTCGTTGGAACTTTTGGTGATATTTCCACCGTGAGTTTTTATCCTGCTCATCATATGACAATGGGTGAAGGTGGGGCCGTTTTAACCTCTAACCCTAGGCTTAAAAAGATAGCAGAAAGTTTTAGAGACTGGGGACGTGATTGCTGGTGTCCTCCTGGAAAAGATAATACTTGTGGTAAGCGCTTTGATCAGCAATTTGCAGATCTGCCAGAGGGATATGATCATAAATATGTCTACTCGCACGTTGGCTATAACTTAAAAGTTTCTGATATGCAGGCCGCAATAGGGTGCTCTCAACTTGATAAGTTGCCAGGTTTTATTGAGCAAAGAAATAGGAATACTGAGACTCTCATAAAATTAATCAAAGAAAAAATTCCTAACCATGAAGAGTTTATGCATCTTCCAACGGCCTTGGAAGGGGCAACTGCCAGCTGGTTTGGTTTTGCCATAACTCTTAAAAAAGGAAGCCGCAGAGATTTAGTTAATTTCTTAGAAAAAAATAAAATTGGGACAAGGTTATTATTTGCAGGGAATTTAACGAGACAGCCTCTTTATAAAAGCAAAGACTTCAGAGTCGTAGGAGAGTTAAAGAATACGGATGTTATTATGAATCATACTTTTTGGGTGGGGATTTATCCGGCACTTAATGAAATTCACATGAATTACATTGCAGAAAAATTAAGAGAGGGGCTTGGTCTTTAAGGGGCAAGCCTGCTACTTTTAGAAATTTAATCGTTCTTCTTCAATAACCAATGGCTCTTTGGTCACTTTCGTGAGGATGAGTCCGATATATTCACCAATGATTCCAATAGAAAAAATTTGTATTGCTGAAAAGAAGAAAAGACCGATAATGAGTGGGGCCATCCCTAATTTAAAATTATCCCAAAGAATAAGTTTTAGCATTAAGTAAATAAGTGAGATAAAAAGAGAAATACCTCCTGTAATAAATCCCGTAATCGTAAAAAAACGGAGTGGAACCTTAGAGTGAGTACAAATCCCCAGCATCGCTAAATCATACAGAGTATAAAAATTATTTTTAGTCACACCACGTTTTCTTTTTGGTTGCACATAATAAATATGGTCGGTTTTGAAACCAACTTTAAAAATGAGCCCACGCAAATAGGGATAGGGATCATCGAGGCTTTTTAAAACATCAATGACTTTTTTGTCGTAAATTCCAAATCCAGTATAGTTTTTGGCCAGTTTTGTTTCTGAAATCTTGTTAATGATATTGTAATAAAGGGTGCGAATACCAAACATAAGAGCGGATTCTTCGCTTTCTTTTTTTATCGCGACAACGATCTTATTTCCCTCTTCCCATTTTTTGATAAGTTCAGGAATAAGATTGGGAGGGTCTTGAAGATCAGAGACAAGTAAAATGACAGCATCACCTGTGGCCTGATAAAGAGCATATACAGGAGAGCGAATATGACCAAAGTTTCTGCTATTAAAGATGACTTTCACTCTAAGATCATTTTGTGCCAAACTTCGTAGAATACTGGGAGATTCATCGGTCGAACGGTTATCTATGAAGATATGTTCGTAATCGTAAGTTTTGAGATTGTCAGCAAATTGCTTTTTTACTTCTTGGTATACAGCTTGAAGATTTTTCTCTTCGTTGTAGCAAGGAGAGACGATACTGATTTTCTTCATAATAACCTATTTATTGTTTTCATAATAATTGTAGCGATAGCGTGGATTAGAATCATAAAGAGAAATAAAGGGATAGCGAGAAAAATAAGGAAAAATCTCGAGTTTAGGAGAAAAAACATATGTCTTATTTTCTCTGTATGTCAGATTTTCCTTCAATAAAGAATCCCAATGATCAACTTTATCTTTGATTAATTCACCCGTTGAGGAAGTGTAATATTTCAAAGGGTATTTAATGATTTTTTCAGGTTGGAAATGAGAGAACAAGAGGAGAATAGTTATAAAGCAATAATTATAATATTTTTTAAATTTTGAATGAGGAAGAGAGTTTATTCTTTGAACAGTCAAGAAATAGAGAATAAGTGCCAGCACTAAATATATAGTAGTCATTCTAAACGTAAAAAGTTTTCCGTTTTGCTTAGACATATAAGTGACC